>RFXE01000151.1 GCA_009921785.1 Alphaproteobacteria bacterium | reverse complement strand
ACGACGCCTGTCTTACCGCCCTGTCCGGCAAAGGCGATTGCCGCGGCGATATCACGTAAAGCTTCATCACGATCGAGGGCGAAAGCGATATCACGACCAGCCTTCACATCATCGGGTCCGTAACCAACTTCAAATTGTTTTACCTTGCGATCAAAGAGTGCAGGCGCAACCGCAAGATAACCTTGCTTGGCATAAAGATCGGCAACGCTACGAATATGGCTGTTCACGCCAAAGATTTCCTGCAGCACCACGACACTGGCCTTCGGCGTGCCTTCGGGGCGAGCGATATAAGCGTCGAGCACAAAGCCATCGCTGGCTGTCAATTTAATCCACTCACCCATCGGCCCCGCTCCTTATACGATCACTGATTACACAAGAGCCGCTTAGCTCTCGCCGAGCTCGGACACAATAGCACCAATCACGCGGCTGTCGGTCGGGTCCGTCATTGTCGAGAAAGCGGCAACGAGATCACCATTCTTTCCGATGAGATATTTGTGAAAATTCCAACGCGGTGTTTCGGCAGGTTTCCGGCTCGCCGCCCATTGATAGAAGGGATGGGCATCCGCTCCTTTGACTGAAGCCTTGGCCGCAATCGGGAAGGTCACGTGATATTCGCCTTCGGCGCGGGCGAGAATCTCCGCCTTGCCGCCGGGTTCCTGGCCGCCAAAATCATTCGAGGGAATGGCCAGCAATTTGAAGCCGCGCGGTTCAAACCGCGTATATATTTGCTGCAAGCCCGCAAATTGACCGACAAAACCGCATTGTGAGGCGGTATTGACGATCATGATCGGGTGGCCCTGCCAATCGGCGAGGCGAAGGGGCTTTCCGTCTAGATTTTCAAAGGAAAAGCCCCAAGCATTTTGGGCAGCGAAGGCGCCTTTAAGCCCTACCTGCGAGGCAACCAGCCCGCCAATACCGGCAAGTATCGACCGTCTCGACCAATCAGCCATGGGTATCTCCTGTTTCAGTGGAGGAATTTGACCAGTTTACGGAATAAATGGGCACGCGGACCAATCTTTTCAGCCCTCGTCGCCCGTCCTGCGCTGTGATAATCCCCCGCTCAATGTCGTGATCCCGCGCGTGGGTGACGGCGATAAGGAATATCTCCTTTATGGCACCGAGTAAGACCAGCCTATGAGCGGAATGACGCAAAAAGACTTCGATGCCGGCGGGCGCCGTTTGGGCGGCCATGGGCGAAGCCTTGTCATGGGCATTCTCAATGTGACGCCCGATTCTTTTTCGGATGGGGGGCGGTTTAACGAGGTCGAGCGGGCCATCGCTCAAGCCCAGCGCATGGCTGAAGAAGGCGCCGACATGATCGACATTGGGGCCGAGTCAACGCGGCCGGGTCACGAACCCGTTTCAGCTTCTATCGAAATCGCAAGGCTCTTGCCGGTGCTTGAAGCGCTAAAAGGAAAAATTGATTGCCCAATTTCAGTCGACACGATGAAGGCACCCGTTGCTGAAGCTGCTCTAAAAGCGGGCGCGACGATCATCAATGATGTGTGGGGCTTCACACGTGATTCCCGGCTTGCTCCTTTAGCGGCGGGGCAGGGTGCCGCTATTGTTCTCATGCATAATCGCGAAACGATTGATCCGACGATTGATATTGTCGAAGATATGCTGCGTTTTCTCGGTGCCTCTTTGAAAATGGCGCTTGAGGCCGGTGTGCCGCGCGAAAAAATTGCGCTCGATCCCGGCATCGGGTTCGGCAAAACACTCGAACAAAATCTTGAAGCGCTGGTGTCGATTTCAAAATTGAAAGAATTGGGCTGCGCGGTGCTTGTTGGCGCGTCGCGTAAATCGATGATCGGAAAAATTATTCCGTCAGAAACCGATGAGCGGCTACCCGGAACGATTGCGCTTCACACGGCGGCCATTTTGAAAGGCGCGGATGTCATCCGCGTGCACGATGTTAAAGAAGCGGTGCAAGCAGCTCGTGTTGCTGACCGGTTAAGGGGATTGTAATGGATCGCGTCCGGATCAATGTAACGAAACTCGCTCTATTCGCTTATCATGGTGTGAATGATGAGGAGCAGAAGCTTGGCCAGCGTTTCTATATCGATATGGCTTTGCTTGTGGCCCCTGTTGCGGCAACAAGAACCGACAAGCTTGATGATACAATCTCTTATGAAGACGTGATTCATTGTGCGGAAGATGCGTTTCTAGAAAAGAAATATCGCACGATTGAACGCGCCGCTTATGCGGTGGGGGATGCGATTATGGGACGGTTCCCAACGATCCAGACTTTATCCGTCACAGTGCATAAGCCATCCGCACCCGTCGCTGCAATTTTTGATGATGTTGCGGTGACTGTGGACTTTTCGCGCAATGGCTGATGCCCTGATTAGTCTTGGGAGCAATATCGGCGATCCTTTGGCGACGCTTCATCAAGCCATTGATTATTTGAAGAGTGATCCCGATGTCACAATAAAAAGTCAGTCAAGTTTTTACCGCACGACCCCGGTTGGGCCTGTACAGCAGGATGATTTTATCAATGCGGGTTTGCATCTCACAACAACGCTTCGACCTGATCTTTTGATGCAACGCCTTCTTGATATTGAAACGAAAATGGGCCGCGACCGGACAAATGCAGTGCGTTTTGGCCCCCGTGTGATTGATCTTGATTTGATCCTTTACGATGATGTGAAGCAGAAAAGCGCGCTTGTTGAATTACCGCATCCCCGTTTTCGTGAGCGGGCTTTTGTGCTCGTGCCCCTGGCTGAAATTGCGCCGGACTGGCGCGTCAATGGAGTCGCACTCTCAGAGCTCGCCGCCGCGCTTGATGATGGTGGTGTAACCCGCATCGATTAACATCTTGATCTTTGATCTCCTCGCGCATTCCCTTGCGTTTCGTCTGCTAGCCATTTAATAAGCAAGCTTATCATAAGCAGACTGTCTCAAATCATTCCAGATTCCGCTGATATTCAGGCTTACTTCATGGCAAAATCACTTTCTCCGCCTCGTGAATTCGGCTTTTTGCTGTCCGATGTCGCGCGGATTTTGCGCAACACGGTTGATCACGAAGCCCGCGCCATTGGGATGACGCGGGCGCAATGGTCGGTGCTCGTGCGCGTTCAGCGTCATGAAGGGTTGCAACAGGCCGAGTTGGCCACAGCGCTTGATCTGGCACCCATCACTCTTGCGCGGCTTGTTGATCGTCTTGCGGCGATGGATTTGGTTGAACGTCGTCCTGATCCTGAAGATCGTCGCGCCAATCGCCTATATTTAACGAAAGCCGCAGGGCCCGTTTTGACAAAGCTCGGGGCCATCGGGGAGCGCATCATGAAAGGCGCACTCAAGGGACTCGATAATGACGATCTCGCCACGCTCGTGGGGCATCTCACTCATGTGCAAAGTAATTTGAAATTCTATCAGAAGGCGCGCCAAAACGCGGAACAAAAATAATGAATGATGGTGTTGAAGGTAGCGTTGAGAGACATAAGAAGCTGCGGCTTCGTATCGTTCTGTTGGTTGGTGTGCCGCTTGTCGCCGCTCTCATTGCGGGGGGCACTTGGCTAATGGGCGGGCGATATGTAACGACGGATAACGCTTATGTGGCAGCGCAGAAGGCCGTGATTACACCGTCAGTCGCCGGACGTGTCGCGAATGTTTTTGTCACCGAAGGTCAAACTGTAAAGCCGGGTGATCCGCTTTTTACAATTGATCCTGTGTCTTATGAATTGATTTTGATTCAGGCCGAAGCGCGATTGGCGGGGGCTGTTTCTACTTTCGAAACGCTCAAAGGATCACTCGATAGTCTTATACGGCAAATTGGAATGGCGCGCGAGACACTGGCGCTGCGTCAGGCTGATTTTGATCGCAAAGCAGAATTACTCCAAAGCAAAGCGGCGTCGCGCAATGATGTTGATGCTGCGACCTTGGCTTTAACCGCTGCACGCAGTGCCCTTGAAATGCTGCTTCAACAACAAACGGCTGCACTCTCGCAGATTCAAGGCCATCCTGATTTATCCCTCGCTGATTTCGCACCATACCGCGAAGCACTGGCTGCGCGCGATAAAGCGAAACGCGATTTCGATGCGACAACGATCCGAGCCCCGATGGCTGGCATTGCCACGCAAGTGCCTGCCGTTCAGCCGGGGCGGTATTTGATGCCGGGCGCCTCCGCACTTGTGATTGTCGATGCGGCACATCCGTGGATCACGGCCAACCCGAAAGAGACGGATCTCACCCATTTACGCGAAGGCCAAAAAGTCAAAGTCGAAATCGACGCCTATCCGGGGCGGGTCTTTGCCGCGCATCTTGCGTCTTTAAGTCCTGGAACGGGTGCGGAATTCGCGCTTCTTCCTGCGCAAAATGCCAGCGGCAATTGGGTTAAAGTTGTGCAACGCGTGCCCATACGGATTGAATTTGATGATCTCTTAGCGAGTAAAGATTTACGTGCCGGTATGAGTGCGACGATTGAAGTCGATACGGGCTATTCACGCTTGTTTGGCACAATGCCGGCGGAAGGCGCTAAAGCGCCATGACATCAACGCGGGTCATGTCGGATCAGGCACGCCGTGTTGCCATTACCGTCTGTGTGATGATGGCAACCATCATGCAAGCGCTTGATACGACGATCGCGAATGTGGCCTTGCCTTACATGCAGGGCTCGCTTTCAACGACGCAAGATCAGGTCAGCTGGGTCTTGACGTCCTATATCGTAGCGGCTGCGATCATGACCGCGCCGCTCGGGTGGATCTCAGCGCGCTTCGGACGAAAGAAAGTTTTTATTGTCTGTGCCGCAGGATTTACGATTGCGTCGATGTTCTGTGGTATTGCGCAAGGCATCGAGGAGATGGT
>RFXE01000016.1 GCA_009921785.1 Alphaproteobacteria bacterium | reverse complement strand
ACATTTTCCTGCGCCTCATTGGTTGAAGCGCCAAGATGCGGTGTGCAGATCACATTCGGATGACCGAAAAGAATATTCGATGTTGCCGGTTCTTCAATGAATACATCGAAGGCCGCGCCGCCAATATGACCTGTATCAAGCAGCGCGCGCAGCGCATGCTCGTCTACCAAACCGCCGCGCGCGCAATTGATGATGCGCACACCTTTTTTGGTGCGGGCGAGATTATCCGCCGAGAGAATGTTTTTCGTCTGCGCCGTCAAAGGCGTGTGCAGCGTAATGAAATCGGCACGTGCGAGGAGCTCTTCGAGCTCGACCTTCTCGACACCGAGATCTATCGCGCGTTCAGGCGAGAGAAACGGATCATAAGCGATCACGCGCATCTTCAGACCCACCGCACGATCCGCAACAATCGCACCGATATTGCCGCAGCCGATAATGCCGAGCACCTTGCCGGTGATTTCAACCCCCATGAAACGGTTCTTTTCCCATTTACCCGCTTGTGTAGATGCATCAGCCGAAGGGATTTGCCGCGCGAGCGCAAACATCATCGCAATCGCATGTTCAGCGGTGGTGATGGAATTTCCAAAGGGCGTGTTCATCACGATCACGCCTTTGGCGGTTGCAGCCGGAATATCGACATTGTCGACGCCGATGCCGGCGCGACCTACGACTTTCAACCGCGTGGCATTTTCCAAAATCTTCGCGGTGACTTTGGTGGCCGAGCGAATGGCCAGACCATCATATTGATCAATGATGGCCGCGAGTTTGTCTTTGTCCTTGCCGAGATCGGGTTGGAAATCGACGTCGACGCCACGCTCTTTGAAAATGGCGAGGGCAGCAGGAGAAAGGGAATCCGAAATAAGAACACGAGGAGCCATAGTAAAAATCCTTGATTGCGATTTTCACGCTTGAAATCGCGTGAGGTGCTTTAAATTGAATTGAAATGAAAGAGGCTTAGGTTACGCGGCTTTGACGAGCGCGGCTTTCGCACTCTCAAAAGCCCATTCGATCCACGGCATCAACGCGGCAACATCACGCGTTTCAACCGTTGCGCCACACCAGATGCGCAGACCCGGAGGCGCATCGCGATAGGAGCCAAGATCGAGACCAACGCCTTCTTTCTCAAGAAGCGACGCAACATTTTTTGCAAAACCCGCTTGCGCATCCGCTGTCAAAGCGGCAATCGCCGGATCAACAAAATTCAAACATACACTGGTATTCGAACGCGTCGCTGGATCTTGCGCGAGGAATGCAAGAAAAGGTTTAGCCGCAACAAAATCAGCCACCGCTTTCGCATTCGCATCACAACGCGCGACGAGACCGTGCAAGCCGCCGACCGTCTTCGCCCATTCAAGCGCATCGATATAATCTTCGACGCAAAGCATGGACGGCGTGTTGATCGTCTCGCCTTCGAAAATCCCTTCGATCAATTTACCACCCGATGTGAGGCGGAAAATTTTCGGTAAGGGCCATGAAGGCGTGTAGCTTTCAAGCCGCTCTACAGCGCGCGGACTCAAAATCAGCATGCCATGCGCGGCTTCGCCGCCGAGCACTTTCTGCCAGGAATAAGTCGTTACATCGAGTTTCGACCAATCAAGATCTTGCGCGAAGGCAGCCGAGGTCGCGTCGCAAAAGGTGAGGCCTTTGCGATCCGCTTTAATCCAATCGGCATGCGGCACGCGCACGCCCGATGTTGTGCCATTCCATGTGAAGAGCACATCGTGATCGGGATTGACCGCATTCAAATCGGGCAACGCACCATAGGGTGCTTTCATCACACGGATGTCTTTGAGTTTTAGCTGCTTGACGACGTCCGCCACCCAGCCTTCGCCAAAACTTTCCCAGGCGAGGCAATCGACAGGGCGCGCGCCGAGCATCGTCCACATCGCCATTTCGTAGGCGCCGGTGTCGGACGCGGGCACAATGCCGATGCGATAATCGGCAGGCACTTGCAGAACCTCACGCGTGAGGTCGATAGCGCGCTTGAGGCGCGTCTTGCCGAGCTTCGCACGATGCGACCGGCCAAGGGCGGCATTTTTGAGAGCGTCAGGGGTCCAACCAGGGCGCTTGGCGCAGGGGCCGGAAGAAAATTGCGGATTAACCGGCCGCAAGCCGGGGATTGTCTGTGTCATCGGTTTCTCCATCCTCACAGATGGGCGTCCCTCGTTGGGGAGGGATGTCCCGCTGATGGAGGTACGGGAGCTTGACCGCGCCGTCAATCCAGAAATGTCGGTAATGAGACAAAAAGATTCGATTATTTTTTAGGCCGGCAACGGCCTCACGCCGCCTTTCCCCGATAGCGTTTGACTTTGATCTGTGGTGCGCGGCGGCGCGCTTGAGCGATGTCATAGGCATTTTGCATGCGCATCATGGTTTCGAGTTTCAAGCCGAAGGCTTTCTCGATGCGGATTGCCATATCGGGCGAAAGCGATGCGCGCTCATTGAGAAAGGCTGACAAAGCCGGCCGCGTCACGCCGAGCGCTAGAGCGGCTTCGGTGACGGAGAGATTATAGGGCTCAAGCAACACGTCGCGAATTACCGCACCCGGATGCGATGGATTTTTCATCACGATTTCATCGTGCTCAGTCATGGGGCCCTCAATGTTATATTTTTTCAATTACTTGTCGCGCAAAAAACTTGAACTTTAGATTATACTTTCTAACAAAATATTTTTGTAACAACCCTTTAAAACATCAATAGCTTGAGAAAATAACGAAACAATTTTCGGTTACGCTCTACCGATGTTACAACTTTTAGTAAGTGGCTAGATTTAAAAAAAATTTCAATAATTGAGTGCCTCCAACATTTCATTTAGATAAACTACGTAAATTAATTTATAAGATGCACAAAGAGTTGATCTGAAATAAATTAAATGAAACTTATAAATTGTCCCGCGTGTAATCATCAAATCAGTAGCGAGGCACTTACGTGTCCAAGTTGTGGGCACGGCATAAATCTATTATTTTACTTACAATTATCGGAATTGTTTTTATGTCTTTTCTTGGATCAAATACCGAAGATACCCATAAAGAATGTAGAAAAAAATTTCAGAATTGCAAAGACAATCGAGAATTATTTGAGTTTTATAAGTCGCCAAATAATCGCTTAATTTCAGAGGAATGCAAAATTGAATCTAAAAAAATAGCTAAATTTGGTGAACCTGAATTCGAATCAAGTCCATTCTCAAAATTCTATAAAGGTGATTCGTACTTAATCGACGCCCAAGCCGTGTTAATTGATGAGGAGGTAAAATTCTCAAATGGCTTTGGCGCAAAAGTAAACTCAAAAGCAATCTGCAATTATGATCTTAAGAACAATACCACTTCAGTAAGCGTGTTTCCTCGTTAAATTAAACAGGCTCGAATTGTAGGCTTTACGCCGCCACGCTCGTCAGCGCGCTCACGACATCATCAACGGCTTTTTCAACCAACACACGATCGTCACCTTCCGCCATCACTCGGATAACGGGTTCGGTGCCCGAGGGACGAATAACCAAACGGCCGCGATCACCTAATGTGGCTTGTGTCGAAGCAATCGCTTCTACAACGCGTTTGTCTTTCAAGGGTTGGCCGGATTTGTAGCGCACATTTTTCAAGATCTGCGGCAGAGGATCAAACAGGTGACACACTTCGCTCACCGGACGATCAAGCTTTTTCACCATCGCCAAGACTTGCAGCGCCGCAACAAGCCCGTCACCCGTTGTTGAGAAATCCGACAGGATCATATGGCCTGATTGTTCGCCGCCGAGATTATATCCGTGCTCGCGCATATGTTCGAGCACATAACGATCACCCACAGCGGTGCGCTGAAGCGTCAAACCGAGTGTATCAAGATAACGCTCGAGGCCGAGATTGGACATGATTGTTGCCACAACACCCGGCTTCGTAAGCCGGCCATCATCACGCCAGCTTTTTGCAATAACGGCCATCAACTGATCGCCATCAACCACTTGGCCTTTTTCATCAACGATGATGACGCGATCCGCATCGCCATCAAGCGCAATGCCAATATCCGCACGCATCTCGCGCACTTTATTGATCACGGCATTCGGTGCGGTCGAACCTACATCTTTGTTGATGTTGAACCCATCAGGCTCAATGCCAATCGGGAAGACTTCAGCGCCCAATTCCCACAAGGTCTCTGGTGCAACCTTGTAAGCGGCGCCATTGGCGCAATCTATCACAACACGCAGGCCATCGAGATCAAGTGCGCGCGGCAAGGTGCGCTTGGCAAATTCAATATAGCGTGCATGCACGCTTTCAATGCGCTTCGCGCGACCAAGGGCTGCGGGCGCTGCGAGCTTCGACAAGATATCGCCGTCAATCAGGCTTTCGATTTCACGTTCGGTTTCATCTGACAATTTGAACCCGTCGGGATCGAAGAGTTTAATGCCATTGTCTTCAAAAGCATTATGCGAGGCGGAAATCATCACGCCCAAATCGGCGCGCATCGAACGCGTGAGCATCGCGACAGCCGGTGTCGGCATCGGGCCCAACAGCAACACATCCATACCCACGGAGGTAAAGCCCGCGACAAGCGCGGTTTCAATCATGTAGCCGGAGAGACGCGTGTCTTTGCCAATCACGACTCGGTTGCGATGAACACCACGGCGAAATACAAGCCCCGCCGCCTGCCCTACCCGCAAAGCGAGATCGGGGGTGATCACCGTATTCGCTTTACCGCGAACACCATCTGTTCCGAAATATTTACGCGCCATGGCAAGACCACGCTCCTTGTGTGACCGCGACACCTAGAGTAACGGCGGAAAAACGCCAAGCACTCGGCTCGTCACATTTGACGACGATTTTTTACAGAACAGGTCTGAACAAAGGCTGAATGCAAAAAACGCCCAGCTAAGCCGGGCGTTTGATACTTAACCTGTAAGACCGTTAGGTCTTAAGCACTGGGCTGCGGCTCCATGCCCGCATCAGGCTCTGGCCGTGGCCGACCTTTACCGGCCGTGGGCACCGCAGAGGACGCCTTCGCCGCGCCACCATCGCCGCTTTCACGAACAGGTGGCTTTCCATCGAGGAGATCGCGAATTTCATCGCCCGACAAAGTCTCATATTCGAGAAGACCTTGCGCAAGTGTTTCAAGATCCGCCGCGCGATCACTCAAAATACGCTGCGCTTCTTTATAACCCGCTTCAACGAGACGACGAATTTCAGAGTCGATTGTTTGCGCGGTGGCTTCCGACACATTTTGGGTGCGCGCCACTGACATGCCTAAAAAGACTTCATCCTGATTTTCGCCATAGGACACGGTGCCGAGTGCAGGCGAGAAGCCCCATTTCGTTACCATCATGCGAGCAAGACGTGTGGCCTGTTCGATGTCAGACGCAGCGCCCGATGTCACTTTCTCGTGGCCGAAGATCTGCTCTTCCGCAACACGGCCACCCATCATGATCGCCAGACGCGAGGTCATCTGTTCAAGCGACATCGAAAGCTTATCGCGCTCGGGCAGTTGCATCACCATCCCGAGTGCACGACCGCGTGGAATGATCGTCGCTTTATGCACAGGATCGGTTGCTGTCACGTTGAATGCGCAAATCGCGTGACCGGCTTCGTGATAAGCGGTGAGCTTCTTCTCGTCTTCGGTCATGACGAGTGTGCGGCGCTCCGCACCCATCATCACTTTGTCTTTCGCATCTTCGAATTCTTGCATCGTCACGATGCGCTTGCCACGACGTGCCGCAAGCAAGGCGGCTTCATTGACGAGATTCATCAAATCAGCACCCGAGAAGCCCGGTGTTCCGCGTGCAACAACTTTGAGATCGACATCAGGCGCGAGTGGCACTTTGCGAACATGCACCTTCAAAATCTTTTCACGACCTTGCACATCAGGATTAGGCACAACGATCTGACGATCGAAACGACCTGGACGCAGAAGTGCAGGATCAAGCACATCCGGACGGTTTGTGGCGGCAATTAGAATGATGCCTTCATTGGCTTCAAAGCCATCCATCTCGACGAGCAATTGATTAAGCGTCTGTTCACGCTCATCATTGCCACCGCCAAGCCCTGCACCGCGATGGCGACCCACCGCATCGATTTCGTCGATGAAGATGATGCAAGGCGCATTCTTCTTGGCCTGTTCGAACATGTCGCGCACGCGGCTCGCGCCAACGCCGACAAACATTTCAACAAAGTCAGAACCCGAGATTGTGAAGAACGGAACATTCGCTTCACCCGCAATCGCGCGCGCGAGCAATGTCTTACCGGTACCCGGAGGACCAACAAGCAACACACCGCGCGGAATACGACCACCGAGGCGTTGGAATTTTTGCGGGTCACGAAGGAACTCGACGATCTCTTCGAGATCTTCTTTCGCTTCATCAACACCGGCAACATCAGAGAAGGTTACACGGCCATGCGCTTCGGAAAGCATTTTGGCTTTCGACTTGCCAAAGCCCATCGCTTTGCCCGATGCGCCCTGCATCTGACGCGAGAGGAAGAACCATGCCGCCATCACAACAATCAAGGGCAACCAGTTCACGAGCAAAGCGAGATACCAAGGCATGCCGTCGCTCGGCGGCTTTGCCGCAAAATTTACACCCTTGGCTGAAAGACGTGACACGAGAGTCGGATCATTCGGCGCATAGGTCGAGAACAGGCGACCATCGGACAAAGTGCCCGTGATGTCGTTGCCTGAAATCGTTACCCCCGCGATGCGGCCTTGATCCACATCAGAAAGAAACTGGCTATAGCTCAGATCCTGCGCGCCATTGCGCGAGCCCGGGCTCTGGAACAACGTGACCAGGGCGAGAACCAACAGGAAGATGATCACCCAAAGGGCAAAGTTGCGCACATTCGGATTCATGACGGGAGCACTGGCCTTTCTCGGACCCAGACACGCTCAGACGCGCGCGGGTTTCAGACCCTCTATTTAAGCACCCGATGTGCCCTTGCCAAGGGAAAGGCGAGAACGTCTTGGCGGTTCTCTTGAAACTGTGATCCCGCCCTGGCGATCCAGCGCGATAATGGCCCCGCCAAGAGACCTTTGGAGCGATTTTCCCGCCCGAAGCGCATCACTTAGAGCGGCATGGAGCGCTTCAAGCCGGTTGAGCTCAAGCGCCGCCCCATTCGAAACCCGCCGGATAGCCGCCCCGATCAGCCTGATTCCAATCTCGGCCGGGCGGGACAAGACCCCTGGCGTGAAGCGTTCGCCGGAGGTTGAAGGGATTCGGAGCGCTCGCTCAGCGTCTTCGACCAGCGCCTCGAGGGCTTCATCCGCGCGGCGCATCCGCTCGGCAAAGCGCATGAGGCGGGCGGTATCGAGACCCTCGCGACTCAAAACATCGGCCGCTGATCGCAAACGAGGACGGGCGAAACGTTGATTCACATTTGAGGGATCTTCAATGGGCGATAGGCCAGCGGCTGTTACGGTCGCGCGCAAACGTACACCCGAGATCGCCAAGAACGGACGGAAAAGAAGATAGTCGTCATTTAAGGGCGTTTCACTCGCCATGCCCGCGAGGCCTGAAAGGCCCGATCCCGCGGCAAGACGCAGCAACACGGTTTCTGCCTGATCATCCGCATGATGCCCGGTAAGAATGGCACGAGCGCCCAAAGTTTTTGCGTGTTCGGATAACAAACGATAACGCGCGTTACGCGCCGCTTCTTGAATGCCTTGAGCGGGCTTATCACCTTCCCACTTTAAGATGGCATGCGACAGACCAAGACTTGAAGACACGCGTCCCACCATAGCCGCTTCTTCAGCCGCTTCAGCGCGCAACCCATGATCAACACTTGCGACCGAAACACGCGGACGTGCGCCATGTTTTTCTTTGGCCCATCGCGCGGTAACAACAAGTAAAGCGAGTGAGTCTGCGCCGCCTGATACCGCCAACAAAACATGTGCTTCGGATTCAATGGGCGCTAAAAGCGCGCGCACTTCATCCGCACCAAGCGGTTCTGCTGACGGAAGCGGCCGCGTCTTTTTCAACAGCCCGCCCCTTTCTGCGCTTTCTCGACACGAGCTTTCAAGGCCGCGTCTGCATCAGGATACCGTTTTGCAAATTCACCAAAGGTCGCGCAGGCTTGCGTTTTCTGCCCCATGCTCACAAGCGCATCGCCAAGCTTCGCGAAGGCAAGAGGGGCTTGCTTCGTGCTGCCATAGGTTTGCGCAATCTTGAGATAAGTCTGCGCCGATTCCGGATAGCGTTTCATTCGGTAATCGCTATCGCCCATGATCAGCATCGCTTCAGAAACAAGCTTATCTTTTGGATAGGTTTGGATGAGATCACGCGCGAGCTGTGAGGCCTCATCAAAATTTCCTGCTGCAAACGCCGCGCGCGCTTCTGCGAGTGCTGATTTCGCATCAGCCGGTTTCGCCGGTTGTGCGGGTGCTTGTTTTGCATTTGCAGCTTGGGCTGCTAATGTCCCCGCCGTTTGCGTTGTGGCAGCGCCAGTCTTCGACGTTGCAGCGAGATTGAGCGGTGCCGAGGACGATTCAGCAGCGCCTGATTTTTGAGGCGAGGCCGGCTGCCCTTTCGAATCCTGAAAACGCATCTCGACATCTTGCTCAAATTTTTTGAGCGACTCTTCAAGTCTCTTATTCGCAAATTGCAATTCTTCAACTTGACCCGACAATTGCCGGATCTGTGTTTCAAGGCGATTGATGCGAACAACGTAATCACTTTCAGAAGGCGCATCTTGGGCAAACGCCAGCGATGACAGGCCCAACAACACCGTAACAACCATCGGGAAGGTGAAAGTTCTCGTCATCGGAAATCAATTACTCCTCAAAACAACAACGGCGCGGGATGAACCCGCGCCGGCGATCTCATTGTAACGACGATTTATACCGTCGCATCAATTTCGGCGCGCGATCAGTTTCCACCCGAGAGGGTTGTTACAGCGCGCCGGTTTTGTGACCAGCACGAGATATCATCACACACGGCCACAGGCTTTTCTTTACCCCAGCTCTTTGTTGAGAGACGCGACGCGGCAACGCCCTTGGCGACGAGATAATCACGTGTCGTCTGCGCGCGGCGCTGACCAAGAGCGAAGTTGTATTCGCGCGTGCCACGCTCATCAGCATGACCTTCGATCAAAATCTTGTAGCTGCCATATTGATTGAGCCACTGAACTTGTTTGTCGAGCGTGGCCGTAGCGGTTGACGTCAGATCAGATGAGTCGCTTTCAAAGAACACACGATCACCGACATTTTCCTGAAAGTCCTGCGCGCTGCCCGGCGTTGCCGAACCGCCGCCGATGCTGGCGAGATCACCCGCGCCTGTTGTCGCTTTGTCATTGGCGCAAGCGGCCAGGAAAAGCGCGGCACCCACCGCGACTGCGAATTTCAGCGTACGAACCGAAGCCAATCCCTCAAGCATTCTGCCTGCTCCAAAAATAACCTGTTACAATCTCACCTGATTTAAGGCTCGGATGGTTAACAGAGGGTTCCTGAAATGGCGGCAAATAAGGCCTTTTTAAGGGCAGACCTCTGACCCGCAGACATGGTTAATCAAAGGTAAAAATTTAAGATGAATAAAAGGTTAAAAATAAAAGACCCGGAAAAACCGGGCCTTTTTCAATCTCTTTGCTCACATCAAGACGTTAGTGATCTTATTCGTCTGTCTTGAGCTGCTTGAGCTTGGCAAAAACAGAATCGACGTCGATCTTCTCTTCCGTCTCCTCAGCTTCTTGAGCTGTGAAGCCTGCGAAGGGTTCGAGTGTTTCCTTGGCCGTCGTAACTTCAGCCGGCAGCAATGTATGCGCGGCTTCTGGCGCCTGCACCGTCTTGTCCTTCGACGCCCGGTTCACTTCAAAATCGAGATCGATTTGCGAGCAAAGACCCAATGTCACCGGATCCATCGGCTGTAATTGCGCGATATTCCAATGGGTACGATCTTTAACCTGAAGAATGGTTGATTTGGTCGTACCGACAAGACGCATGATCTGCGCGTCTTTCAATTCAGGATGATTGCGCACGAGCCACAAAATCGCATTCGGGCGATCATGACGACGCGACAAAGGCGTGTAGCGTGGGCCTTTTGTACGCTTGCGCTCTGGAATGCGTACTGTGCTTTCCTTAAGCTTCAAACGATAATTTGTATCCGCTTCGGCTTTTGCGATTTCATCACGAGTCAATTGCTCATGCATCACAGGATCCATACCCTTGATGCCGGCGGCGACTTCGCCATCCGCAATACCCTTCACTTCAAGCGGGTGAAGATGGCAGAAATCGGCAATCTGCTCGAAGCTGAGCGCCGTGTTGTCGACAAGCCAGACAGCCGTCGCTTTGGGCATCAATGGACCTGAAGTCATAGCACTGGGCTCCTTGCGGTCGAATTTCAGTCAACGCCACGCATAGGACCACCTGCGCTCCGACCGGTCTTTTTCCGAACCGGAGCCCCGTTTGGCGATCAGCGTAGCGGGAATGACCCCCATATAGGCGGAACTTGCCTTGGGCGCAATCGGTTCCTGAGGCTCATTCTCATGAAATCAGGATGATTTTCCCGATATGGGTGCTGGTTTCGAGCATTTCATGCGCCTTGGCGGCCTCTTTGAGAGGAAAGGTCGCATGAATCTGGGGCCGGATGGTCCCCGCTGACAAAAGTGGCCAGACTTTCTCCTCCAGAGCGCGGGCAATCGACGCTTTCTCGGCGACGCTACGGGGGCGCAAGGTCGAACCGGTATGGGTCAACCGTTTGATCATCAAAGGCGTCAGATCAATGTCGACCTTCGCGCCCTTTTGATAGGCGATCTGGACAATCCGTCCATCCCGCGCGGCGGCGGCATAATTGCGAGCGATATAATCACCCCCGACCATATCGAGGATAACATCCACGCCGCGATCACCTGTGATCGCCTTGACCTCGGCAACAAAATCCTGCGTGCGATAATCAATGGCGTGATCAGCGCCAAGCTTGAGGCATGCTGCGCATTTGTCTGCATTTCCCGCCGTGACAATGACTTTTGCGCCAAAGGCCTTGCCGAGCATGATGGCCGTTGTGCCTATGCCCGATGAGCCGCCATGAATAAGTAATGTCTCACCGGCCTTTAAAGCCCCACGCTCGAAAACATTCGTCCAGACTGTGAAAAATGTTTCAGGCAGTCCCGCCGCCTCAGTCATCGAAAATCCATTTGGCACCGGCAGCGCATTGCTTTCATGCACCGTGCAATATTCGGCATAACCACCACCCGGTACGAGTGCGCAAATCGCATCGCCGGTTTTGTAGCGTTTAACGCCCGAACCAAGGGCGACGATCGTTCCCGCAATCTCAAGGCCCGGAATATCCGATGCACCCGGCGGAGGCGGATAGCCGCCTTTTCTTTGCAAGACATCCGGACGGTTCACACCTGCCGCCGCTACTTTTACGAGGACCTCGCCTTCCGCAGGCCGAGGTACCGGACGCGTCTCGGGGATTAGAGCCTCTGGGCCGCCCGGTGTGGGAAGGCCGATACAGGTCATCGTGGCAGGCACATCCGTCATGATTAACCCTCGCAGCATGAAATCTAAAATTTGACCGGAACCGATCTTGAGAAGTCATGATTTAAAGCACTATGATCCGTTCCACAAACTGCACCTAAAGGTTGGTGTTGATTGTTTTGTTAACCTTTGAGTTGAAATTCTCTGAAGTGGTGATGTCATGTCCGATCCATTTTTTGAAGAAACTCGGAAGAAAAAGAAAACGGCACATGACATTGGCGAGGATTTAAGCGCCATCTCGATCGATGAACTAGACGAGCGTATCCTCCTCTTAAAAAGCGAAATTCAAAGGCTTGAAGAGGAAAAGAACAAGAAATCAGCAGTGAAATCCGCCGCTGATACGTTGTTCAAAACGCGTTAGTTCAGGCGGCGTTAACCGTAAACATAATCCTAACGCGCAAACTAAGATTTTCTGATCTATAGTTAGAAATGGACGTTACCTTGTTGGGGCACGTAAGTAGTTTTTGCGTATTTAAAGCGGGATCATCCAATGGCGGATGTACAACCACTTCATCGGTTTCAGCCCTCCGGAGCCATAGCCTTCGGACGTGATTTCATGTCTTCGGACGCGTTCCGCTCGCTCTTTCGCGAAGGAATGGCACTCGTTGAAGAAGCAGCCGCCTATCTCGATGGACCTGGTCGCGATGAAGCCCGTCGCCTGCCGCGCCTTTCTGCCCTTGCCTATGCTGATGAAAGCATGCGCCTCACCACCCGTATGATGCAGATCGCGTCATGGTTGCTTGTTCGTCGAGCGGTTGCTGAAGGTGAAATGTCAAAAGATAAAGCATCATTGCAAATGGCGCGCATTCGTCTCGTGAAAAACGAACATGCAACACATGGATCAGATACGACAGTATTACCGCGTCGTCTGATTGATCTCATCAATCAATCCATTCGTCTTCAAGATCGCGTGCTGCATGCCGAAATGATTTTGAAAAATAATCCGGAAGAGGCTCCGACACCCTCGGGCCGCAACGCTGTGGCGCTTCAGCATCTTCTGATTAAATCAGCGTTCTCGCGCGACACAACGCACCACTGAGCTGATCGCTCTTTTGAGTTGGTGAGCATCTCAACAAAAAGCCCCGGTCTGTGCCGGGGCTTTGTTATTTCTATCATGAAGGAAAGGCGACTTACTTCTTGCCGCCGATGCCGAGACCTTCGAAGCGCTTGTTGAAGCGCGAGACACGGCCGCCGCGATCCAACATCGTGGTCGAGCCGCCCGTCCAGGCCGGATGCGAATTCGGATCAATATCGAGCTGCATCGTGTCACCCGCCTTGCCCCATGTGGAGCGGGTCTCGAAGCTCGAACCGTCGGTCATGACGACCTTGATCGTGTGATAATCGGGGTGAATCTCGGCCTTCATCGTCAAAATCCTTCCAAAAAACGTCTTCCGGAGGGCGTGCGCAAAGGAGTTTAGGCACTCTCCGCCCGGGTCTAAATTCGCGGAAGCCGTGCGTATAGCGGATGACCTTCCGCGACACAAGTCGGGGTCTGGACAAGATCGACATTCGGCGCGAAGAAGCGGCTATGACCGCTCCTCTCTCCTCCGATTCCGCCTCTGGCGCCCGTCAAAAGACCTCGCTCAAGGCACTCCTCCCCCTCCTGCCCTATGCGCTTCAATATCGCGGCCGCATTTTAGCGGCCCTCATCGCGCTGATCCTCGCCTCGGGTTCGACCTTGGCCATTCCGCTCGCCGTGCGCCGGATGATCGATTACGGCTTCTCGGCCGAGGGCGCGGATCTGATCGACAAATATTTCGCGATGATGATCGTGGTTGTGACCATTTTGGCAGCGGCCTCAGCTTCCCGCTATTATCTTGTGATGACGCTGGGCGAGCGCGTGGTGGCCGATATCCGCACCGCCGTGTTTGATCACCTCACGCGGCTTGATGCGGGCTTTTACGACACAGTGAAATCCGGTGAGATTGTCTCGCGCCTATCCGCCGACACGACGCAGCTCAAAAGCGCCTTCGGGGCGAGTGCATCGGTAGCGTTGCGCAATCTTGTGCTCTTCATCGGCGCGGGTGGCATGATGGTGTATACGAGCCCGCGTTTATCGGGCCTTGTTGCGCTTGCGATTCCGATTATCGTTTTACCGTTGGTGGCGTCAGGCCGCAGTGTGAGACAACGTTCGCGCCTTGCTCAAGATCGTCTCGCTGATGCATCAGCCTATGCCACAGAAGCAATCGGTGCGATGCGCGTGATGCAGGCTTTCGTAGCCGAACATCTGACACTCAAAAGATTTTCTGACGCCGCTGAAGAAGCCTATGAAACCGCACGTATTGCGACACGCGCGCGCTCACTCCTCACAGGTATTGCGATCACACTCGTTTTTTCAAGCGTCGTCGGCATTCTCTGGTATGGCGCACAAGATGTACTGGCCGGACGGTTGTCTGCCGGAACACTCTCGCAATTTGTTTTATTCGCCGTGTTTGCTGCTGGTGGCCTTGGTGAACTCTCGCAAGTTTGGGGCGAGATCAGCGCTGCGGCAGGCGCTGCAGGCCGCCTCGCTGAATTGCTCGCAATCAAGCCTGCCATAAGTGCGCCTGAACATCCGCAAGCCTTGCCTGAACCACCTTTAGGAACCGTATCATTCCAGAAGATCAGCTTTGCTTATCCCACACGCAAAGATGAGACCGTGCTTGCTGATGTCAGTTTTGATGTAAAGAAGGGCGAGCGCGTTGCGATTGTTGGCCCCTCTGGTGCGGGCAAGAGCACGGTCATGCAATTGCTCTTGCGCTTTTATGATCCGACATCCGGCACAATTCTCGTTGATGGCGTTCCCATTCAAAATGCTGAGCCGCGCGACTTGCGTCGCCGCATTGCTTTCGTGCCGCAAGACAGCGTGGTGTTTGGCGCAACGATTGCCGAAAATATTCGCTATGGTTCACCCGAGGCAACCGATGCGCAATTGTCGATGCCTTTGTACGACAATGGCCCGAGGCCTATGAGACGCGTATTGGTGAACGCGGCATCACGCTTTCAGGCGGCCAACGCCAGCGCATTGCGATTGCGCGCGCGATCCTCAAAGACGCGCCCATTCTTTTACTCGACGAAGCAACCTCCGCACTTGATGCGGAAAGCGAAACACTCGTGCAAGCCGCGCTTGACCGTTTGATGGAAGGACGCACGACGATTGTCATTGCGCATCGCCTTTCAACCATCGTCAAAGCGGATCGCATTCTCGTGATGGATCAGGGACGCATTGTTGAAGAAGGCGACCACGCGACGCTTGTGGCGAAAGGCGGGCTCTATGCACGCCTCGCCGCGTTGCAATTTGAAGCGAGCGTGTAAGCCCCCTCACCGATCCGTGAGTTTCAACTCGATGCGGCGGCCAATTCAATCGGTTGGAATTCGCCAAAGCCAGCCGCCATTAAACGAGTAGGCTGAACGCCTTTCGAAACAAGATATTGCACGACGGAAATCGCGCGCGCGGCTGACAATTCCCAATTCGATTTGAATTGCCCCGTGCCTGTCACGGGCTTTTTGTCGGTGTGGCCATCGACACGTAGAATCCACGGAATGTCAGGCGGAATTTGGCCATCAAGCTCGATCAAAGCAGACGCGAGTTTATCAAGTTCGGTTCGGCCCGCATTGCTAACAGCTGCAGAGCCCACATCGAAGAAGACTTCCGACTGGAATACGAAGCGATCACCTACAACGCGCACATCGGAGCGGTTTGAAAGAATTTGCCGCAAGCGCCCGAAAAACTCGGAGCGATAACGCGCGAGCTCCTGCACCTTTTGCGCAAGAGCTACGTTCAATCTTTGACCAAGATCAGCAATCTTCGCTTGGCTTTCACGATCACGCGATTCAGACGCGTTCAACGCATCTTCAAGCGCTGCCAATTGCCGCCGCAACGCATTGATCTGCTGATTAAGCGCTTCCACTTGCGCCAAAGCGCGCGCTGAAATTTGCCGCTGCGCATCAAGATCACGATTAAGCGAGGCCATCTGCCCGCTCGCATCCGGCGCAGGCACAATACCCCCAGAACCGGCTATAAGGCCTTCGAGTCTTTTACGCTCACTCTCAGACGCGTTAAGCGTATCTCCCAGGAGAGCAAGATTTTCTTCGAGATTTTTACGATTGACGCGTTCAAGCGCGAGAAGGTCCGTGAGCTCAGAAATCTGCCGCGTTAGCTTTTGCAACGCGGTGTCTTTGTCCGTCACCTGTTGGCTTAAGAAAAACTGCGCGACCATGAACACAGTGAGCAAGAAGACAATCGCCAGCACCAACGTCGAGAGCGCATCGACGAAGCCGGGCCAGTAATCAATGCCTCTTTCGCGGCGGCCGAAACGGGCCATCACTTAGCCCTTTCCGTCAATCGCTTTATGGAGCGCTGACAATACGGCTTTGATCTCTGCTTCACGCGCGGCCTGCGCTTCAACCCAGTCGCGGATCAATTGCTGCTCAGCACGCATATTAGTGACAAGAGATTGAATGCCGGAGGCAAGATTTTCGATGGCTGCTACATTCGCAGCCGCGAGACTTGGTTCAGGCAACCCGGCTGCTGACACGCCATTTGTTTCGCCCGACACAGCTTCAGGCCCGGCAATCGACGCCAGGAAATTTTCAAGCTGCTCATAAAATTGGTTTTGTGCTTGGCCCGCTTGCAAATCAAGAAAGCCCACAACAAGCGAACCGGCGAGACCAAACAGCGAGGACGAAAACGAAATGCCCATACCGCCCAATGGCGCGGCCAGTCCTGCTTTCAACTCTTCAAACATCAACGCGGCATCAGAACCCGTTTTCATGGATTGAATAACTTTGCCCACAGAGCCCACTGTATCAAGAAGACCCCAGAAAGTGCCGAGCAATCCGAGAAAAACCAAAAGGCCCGTTAAATAGCGTCCTGTGTCGCGCGTCTCATCAAGACGCATTCCAATTGAATCAAGGATCGCGCGCAAGGACAAAGGTGAAAGCGCCTCGCGTTTTGAACGGCCCGCAAGCAAGCGC
>RFXE01000150.1 GCA_009921785.1 Alphaproteobacteria bacterium | reverse complement strand
GATCAGATCCGCGCGCTTGTTCTCGCCGGCATTCATGTGAGCCTTGGTCATTCAAATGCGACGGATACCGAAGCCAAACACGCCTTCGATGCGGGCGCGCGCGCGGTCACCCATCTTTTCAATGCGATGAGCCAATGCGACGCGCGGGCGCCGGGCCTTGTGGGCGCGACACTCGCCGACCCACGCGTGATCTGCGGACTGATTGCCGATGGCCATCATGTGGCACCGACCGCCATTCTTGCCGCCCTTGCAGCGAAAGGCCCAGAAGGCATCGCGCTGATATCGGACGCAATGCCGTCAGCGGCAGGCGGCCCCGATCATTTCACTCTTCAAGGCCGCGAGGTTCGCCGAGAGAACAACCGCCTGACACTCGGCTCCGGCACATTGGCCGGCGCTGATATTACCCTCCTTAATGCCGTTCATTATGCGCTTTCGATTGGCATTTCGCTCGCCGACACATTGACCATGGTCACCAGCACCCCTTCCCGGATGATCGGGCTTGAAGAGAAAATCGGTGCTCTCCGCCCGGGCATGCCCGCTGATTTGGTCCATCTTGGCCGCGATCACGCGCTTTTAGGCGTTTATCTGCAGGGAATCCGCCTCGACTGATCCAAAATGGAATACAAAGACGTAATTCTCCCGAGTTTGGATTATGTTGCACTGCAGCATAAACCTGCTATATTTCTTTTTTCGCGGAATCGGACATAATCGCGCCGGATCTTGGTCAATTACCCCCGTTTTGAAAGGTCGCGGCGATGAGTGCCGTTTGGAAAACCAAGCACGGCTATCGGAAAGTCAAGCAATCGCCTCCTGATATCAAGGAAGCGATTGAAGCCGCGCGCGACATCAGCGACGACCCTGCGGCGCAAGCTGAGATTGCGGCCGCTTTGATGGGCATGGCAGTTGAAGATGTGAAGCGCGAAGTGATGCGCGCTGTCGCCCAACGCAAAATGACCGAACGCGTCGCAACAATCGCTCGAGGTGGATCAAAACCCGCCGTCGTTGTTGAGCGCAACACGCGCCGCCGCGTTCGCGTTTTCGACGTTTAGTCGTTAAACAGATCCCAACATTTCCGATTCTCCCGACAGCGCCGAACGGCCACGAACCGAAAGCCGATTGTAATGGACTATCTCTATTCTCTTCTCGTTGATCCCCATGCGTGGGTTGCGCTTGCTGCACTTGTGACGATGGAAGTCGTCCTCGGTATCGACAATCTGATCTTCATTTCAATTCTTTCAAATAAGCTGCCCCCAGAGCAGCAAAAAATCGCGCGGCGCATCGGTCTTCTCGCTGCATTGGGACTGCGTATTGTTTTGCTCGGAGCGCTGACCTTTATCATTCACCTTGTCGAGCCCTTGTTCACGATCTTCGAAAAGAGTTTTTCCGGCCGTGATCTCATCTTGATTGCAGGTGGTCTCTTCCTCGTATGGAAGGCGACACGTGAAATTCATCATTCGCTTAATCCAAAAGAAGAAAATGACATGTTCTCCGCACCGACAAAACGCGGACTTGCCGCCGCTGTGGTGCAGATCCTTCTTCTCGATCTTGTCTTTTCAATCGACAACATCATCACCGCTGTCGGGATGACAGAACATTTGCCCATCATGATTGTCGCTGTTATCGCGGCTGTGCTCGCCATGATGTTTGCTGCTGATCCTTTATCGAATTTTATCAAACATAATCCAACAATCGTCATGTTGGCCTTGGGTTTCTTGATGATGATCGGCATGACCTTGATGGCCGAAGGCTTTGGTGCGCATGTGCCGAAGGGCTATATCTATACGGCGATGGCCTTTTCAGCCGGTGTGGAAGGTCTGAACATGATGTCTCGTCGCGCGGCAAAGAAGCAGCGCGGTTAAGGGGAAATGACGTCACCATCACCAGGGCATGGACCATCAGTTTCCAAAGTGGGTCTCATTCCCAATCTTCTTGGATTGGGTTTGTTCTGGGGTCTATCTCCGGTGATGACAAAAGCGCTCGCCGGTGTTGGCGTGTCGCCCCTGCAGACGATCACCTATTCAAGCCTTGCCGTAGGCATAGTCCTTTTTGGCATTTGGCGTGCCTTCGGTCCGGTGCGTTTAAACGATCCGCGCTTATGGCTCTTCGGCCTTGGCTGCGCGATCATGCTTAATATCCCCTTCGGGTTGAGTTTGACCGTTGTTGGCCACGTGCCTGTCTCAACATTTTCGATTGTTACATCGACAACACCGCTCTTCGGTTATCTGTTGGCCTTAATGGTTGGCATTGAAAAGCCAAGCCGCTTGCGCATTCTCGCGATCATCGCCGGTTTTCTTGGTGCCGCGCTTCTCATTGTTGATGCCGATATGATCGATCATGGGATTAGCATTGATCCCTGGCTCGCAGCCGCGTTCGGTCTTCCCCTCTTCTATGCGCTCTATCATTTATTCGCCTCGAAATTTTGGCCGAAGGATCGGGAAACCAGCGCGGTCGGTATTGCGGAAAGCATCGCTGCAGGTTTGGCCTTTCTCCCGCTCTTGCTCATCCATTCGGGTCGTGAGGCGGCTGACATATCTCATGCGGGGCTACTTCTCCTTGCCGGTGTCAGCGTGCTTTGGGTTGTCGAACGTATCGCGTTCTTCAATCTTGTTCGACATTTCGGCCCGGTATCGACGGTGCAGGCGGTTAATCTCGCAACAGTGAGCACCGTCGTCATGGGCGCGATCATTTATGACGAGCCGATCGACGCGCGGATCATCATCAGCGCCGCACTTGTCATCCTTGCCCTCTGGCTCAATGCCAAGGCCGAGCGTCAACGTCAGGCAGCGTGAACCGAAAGGATTGCCGGAAGGCGGCGCTTTCGCTACGGATCGAGTCATGACGATGAACCCGAACCTCCCGCTGGCCATAACGATGGGCGACCCCAATGGGATCGGCCCCGAGCTCTGCGTGAAACTCTTCGCGGACGGCGTTGATCATCCCGCTTTCGTCGTGGGCGATATCGGCACACTTCAATGCGAGATCGCGACGCTGGGCCTTTCATTAACTCTCCGCCCGATCAGCAACCCGCAAGACTGCGCGCTCAAACGCGGTGTGATGGATGTGATGGCGGTTGGCGCGCTTCCCGAAACGCTCAAAGCCGGCATGATCGATGCGCGCGCAGGGCAAGCCGCCTATGATTATGTTGAGAAAGCCATCGACCTAGCACAAGCTAAAGAGATCGCCGGAATTGTCACCGCACCGCTCGCCAAAGAAGCGATGAAGGCCGCCGGAATTTCCTTTCCCGGACATACAGAAATTTTAGCAGACAAAACAGGCACGAGCGATTTCGCTATGATGCTCGCCAATGATGAATTGCGCGTGATCCTCGTCACCATTCATGTCGCCTTGAAAGATGTACCTTCGCTCATCACTAAAGACCGTGTGTTGAGAACAATCCGCCTCGCCGCGACAGCATGCCATGCTTACGGCATCACAAAACCGCGCATCGCCGTTGCGGGACTTAATCCTCATGCGGGCGAGAATGGTATGTTCGGCCGCGAAGAGATTGATGTGATCGCTCCGGCAATCGCTCATTCACGCACAGAGGGACTAGACGCTTCAGGCCCTTATGCGGGTGACACAATCTTCATGCGCGCGCGCAAAGGTGAATTTGATATTGTTGTCGCGCAATATCATGATCAAGGGCTGATCCCGGTAAAATATCTTGGCATCGACCAAGGCGTGAATGTCACAGTTGGTTTGCCATTCATCCGCACCAGCGTCGACCACGGCACCGCCTTTGATATTGCGGGTAAAGGCATCGCTGACCCCTCCTCATTGCGTTATGCCTTTAATCAAGCCTTGCGCATGGTGAAGGCCCCTGCCGCATGAGTGAAGGGCCGGCGATTATTCTTGTTGAACCGCAGCTTGGCGAAAATATCGGCATGACTGCGCGCGCTATGGCAAATTTTGGTCTGCATGAAATGCGGCTCGTGAACCCGCGTGACAATTGGCTGAATCAAAAAACCATCGCCGCTGCTGCGGGTGCAGGCTTTGTGATTGATCAAGCAAAGCTCTACGGAAGCGTACGCGAAGCCACAGCAGATCTTCATCACCTTTATGCGACAACCGCACGCGAACGCGGACAAGGCAAACAAGTGCATGGCCCTGACGAAGCGGCACGCGTTCTCGTTGATCATGTGAAGCAGAATCACAAAGTGGGAATTTTATTTGGCCGCGAGCGGACGGGTCTTGAAAATGAAGACATCGCGCTGGCCGACGCGATTTGTACTTTTCCGGTTGATCCTGAATTTGCCTCTCTCAATTTGTCGCAAGCGGTTTTGTTGATGAGCTATGCTTGGCGAACAGCGCAAGACGAAGGCATCAAACTGCCCTTCACGCATAAAACAAAATGGCCGCCCGCGACGCGCGAAGCGCTTTTGAATTTTTTTGAATATCTTGATGAGAAGCTTGACGAGCGCGGCTTTTATCGACCGGCGAGCAAAAAGCCACGCATGAGCATGAACCTGCATAACATCTTCATGCGCATCGGTATGGATGAGCAGGATCTGCGCACCTTGCGTGGTGTGATCGTGCGTTTGGTTGATGGCCCGCGCAAACCCTATTCGAAAAAAGCGCGGCGCGAGGCCGAAGCCGCTCTTAAAGCCGCGTCAGAAAGCGATGACGCATGAGCGCGCGGCCTACAATTCTCATTTTCGATTCCGGTGTTGGTGGATTAACGGTCCTTGATCCTGTGCGTGCTGCACGTCCCGACGCCCGCTATATCTATCTCGGTGACACCGCCTTTTTTCCCTATGGTGAACGGGACGAAGACGAGTTGATCGCACGCGTGGTGAGCGTGATCGATGACGCAGTTGCGCGTTTTAAA
>RFXE01000149.1 GCA_009921785.1 Alphaproteobacteria bacterium | reverse complement strand
AATGAGTGAGACCTTCACATATTTTGATGGAAATCGAATTGTCATGATCAGCGTTTTTGACCTTTTCAAAGTTGGCATCGGCCCTTCGAGTTCTCACACGGTTGGCCCGATGGTGGCCGCGCATCGGTTCGTGGCGCTCGTCAATGAAACCTTGGGTCTCGGTCGTGTCGGCCGGATCAAGACAGAGCTCTTCGGGTCGCTTGCGTGGACAGCAAAAGGCCACGGCACGGAAACCGCGATTCTGTTGGGCCTTTCAGGCTATCTGCCGGCCGAGGTTGATCCCGATCAGGTTGAAGAGATTATCACGGCGATCACACGTAACGGCTCACTTGAGCTTGGGGGCGTGCGCGCTATTCCGTTTTCGCTCGAGGATGATCTTCTTGCGAATAAAAAAGAATTGATGAAGCGTCATTCCAACGCGTTGCGGTTCACCGCTTATGGTGCGGAAGGCGCCATGCTTCTTGAAAAAGCCTATTACTCGATAGGCGGTGGGTTCGTTGTCACCGATGAAGAAGAGGCAGCAGGTGGCGCGGGCGGACTGTCTCTCCCTTATCCTTTTACGACCGTTGCTGAACTTCTGGCGCTTTGCAAAAGCACCGGTAAAAATTTTGCGCAAATCCAGCGGGATAATGAACGTGTGACGCATGACGATACTGAGATCAACGCGCGTTTGGATCGTATTCGTGATGTGATGTTTGCCTGCATTGATCGCGGCTGTCGGCAAGAGGGTATTTTACCGGGTGGCTTGAAAGTGAAACGTCGCGCGAAATCGATTGCTGCGCAGCTTGAGGCCTCCAAGGGTGCTAATCGTCGCCCTGCGCATGAGATCATGGATTATGTCTCGCTCTATGCAATCGCGGTGAATGAAGAAAATGCGGCGGGTGGCCGTGTTGTCACAGCACCCACAAATGGCGCGGCAGGTATCATTCCCGCTGTGTTGCGCTATGCGAAAGAGTTCTGCCCTGAATATTCACTCGAAGCCTCGCGTGATTTTCTGTTGACCGCTGCGGCTGTCGGCTCGCTTATCAAACAAAACGCGTCAATCTCGGGCGCGGAAGTCGGCTGTCAGGGTGAAGTAGGGTCTGCATCTGCGATGGCGGCAGGCGGTCTCTGCGCGCTGTTGGGCGGCACGCCGGAGCAAGTCGAGAACGCCGCTGAAATCGCATTGGAACATCATCTCGGCATGACCTGCGATCCCATCGGCGGGCTCGTGCAAATTCCCTGCATCGAACGGAATGCATTTGGGGCGAACAAAGCGATTGTTGCCGCGTCTCTTTCCTTGCGCGGCGATGGCACACATCGCGTCTCGCTTGATGAAGTCATCGAGACCATGCGCCAGACGGGCATCGATATGCTCGTGAAATATAAAGAAACCGCGCAGGGCGGGCTAGCGGTTAACGTCGCGGATTGTTGAGCGGATCTTTACCCCTCAAAACTAAACGGTGACACACCGCGAATGCTTTCATCCACGCGCAATTTGCGTGTAATTGGCGGGGCGGCGCGTTGGGCGCAATTGTCTCTTTCGCACAATCGACAATTCACACCAATCGGTGTTGCCGGTGCGTTTTTCAAATCGAATTTGCGCGCGTACACAAGGCGCGAGGCATATTTCAATTCGCAGCCCAAACCGATAGCGAATTGGCCTTCCGTTCCACCATAGGTGGAGGCTGCGCGGCGTACGGTGCGCGCAATCGAAAACCATTTTCCGCCATCGGGCAATTCGACAATCTCGGTCATAAAAGCGCCGGGGCTTGAGAAGGTTTCGTGCAAGCTCCAGAGCGGGCATGTGCCGCCAAAGCGCGAGAAGGGAAAATTGCCTGCCGCAAAACGTTTTGACACATTGCCTGCCGTATCAATGCGAATGAGAAAAAACGGCACGCCGCGCGCGTTTGTGCGGTTGAGCGTTGTCAGGCGATGCGCCACTTGTTCAAAGCTCGCTTGAAAGCGCGCGCCCAACACATCGATATCGTAATTGAGCGCTTCCGCCGCATCGAGAAATTTTTGATAGGGCATCATCAGAGCGGCGGCAGCGTAATTGGCAAGGCTCACACGCAGCAGCGCTTTCGCCGGACTTTGTTGTGGTTCAAGCCGCGTGGCAATCGCATCAATCATCTCGCGCCATTCAATCAATGCAAGTTGATACGCGGTTTGAAAGGCGCGGCCATAGGTGTCGACGAGTTCCGAGAGCATCAAACGACGCCGATGATGATCAAAGCGTCTTAGCGATCCCGGCATCACATCCACCGGCAACACCTGTACTCGAATGCCATGTCTATCTTTCAAACGCGCGGTGAGGGCGGGGAGGAGATCAATGCCGGTTTTGGCAAGCTCATCCGCAAGCGCTTCGGCGCGCGCTTCCAATTCGGGAAAATGATTGGCGGCCGATTGAATGAGATCACGCACGCGATCAACCGGATTGTTTACGACCGCCGACTCACCGCGCTCGTCTTCATTCACTCCCAGCTGGCCCGCGCCGCCTTCCTTCAAATCGCGATAGGCGGTGTAGAGCCGCTGTACGGCATCCGCCACCGAAGGCGCGAGGTCGGCCAATTCGCGTAACTCGTCGCGCGCCACGGGCGACGCACGGAAGAGGGGGTCGGCAAACACTTCATCGAGTTCGCCTTGTAGCCGCGCTTCTTCTTCACGTGCAAAGCCACGGGGATCGACATTGAAGGCTTCGGCCAGCCGGATCAGCACCTGCGCCGTTACTGGACGCTGGTTGCGCTCCATCAGATTGAGATAACTTGCGGAAATACCGAGCTCTGCCGCCATACCGGCCTGCGAGAGGCCCAATTCGCGGCGCAGACGGCGCACGCGCGCGCCCGCGAGAATTTTGCGTCCGGCATCGGCCATGGGTTCAGCTCCGTAATAATTACAATAATTTACAACATGACATGTTTACAATTGTCAAGTTACAACCGTGTGACCTTTGAGGGCAAATGTCCGTCTGGTGCAGCGCACAACGCTTGTCTATCAGTTATTTCTAACGTCAAAGCCGTTTTGTCTGTTCTGTAAGACTTGCGGATGAGACCTTGTAAAGACTTGTGAAGATAACGCGAAAACAGAAAAGGATGACACTCATGACCACGCAGACATTTGAAACCCTTGTGCCAAATGCACCCAAAGGCCGTTTCGATGGCATCAAGCGCCCTTATTCGGTTGATGAAGTCGTCCGTCTGCGCGGCTCCTTCCCGATTGCGCAAACGCTCGCCGAGCGCGGCGCGAACAAGCTCTGGGAATTGTTGAAGAGCGAAGATTACATCAACGCGCTTGGCGCGGTCACCGGCAACCAGGCGATGCAAATGGCCCGCGCCGGTCTGAAGGCGATTTATCTCTCCGGCTGGCAGGTGGCAGCAGACGCCAACACAGCGGGTGCGATGTATCCGGATCAGTCACTCTATCCCGCGAATGCAGGCCCTGAACTCTGCCGCCGCATCAACCGCACGTTAAAGCGCGCTGATGAAGTCGAACATTCGGAAGGCGGCGCGCATCGCGATTGGTTCTTGCCGATTGTTGCTGATGCTGAGGCCGGCTTCGGTGGCCCGTTGAATTCCTATGAGATCATGAAAGCCTATATCGAAGCGGGCGCAGCAGGCGTTCACTTTGAAGATCAATTGGCGTCGGAAAAGAAATGCGGCCATCTCGGCGGCAAGGTCTTGATCCCCACTGCCGCGCATGAGCGCAATCTCGTTGCGGCACGTTTGGCAGCAGACGTCATGGGCGTTCCCACCATCACGGTTGCACGCACCGATGCGGAATCAGCGAAGCTCATTACATCAGACGTTGATGAGCGTGATCGTCCTTTCATTGAAGAAAATTCTCGCACGCCGGAAGGCTTCTATCGTTTGAAGGACGGCACGGGTCTTGATCATTGCATCTCGCGTGGCTTGGCCTTCGCCAATATCGCCGATTTGATTTGGTGGGAAACATCGCATCCCGATTTGAACGACGCGAAGAAATTCGCCGAAGCCCTGCAGAAGAAGCATCCGGGCAAGATGATGGCTTATAATTGCTCGCCAAGCTTCAACTGGAAAGCCAAGCTCGACGAAGCCACCATCGCCAAGTTCCAGCGTGAGCTCGGTGCGATGGGTTACAAATTCCAATTCGTCACGCTTGCCGGTTTCCATGCTTTGAATCACGGCATGTTCGAATTGGCGCTCGGCTACAAAGATCGCGGCATGGCCGCTTATTCCGAATTGCAGCAAGCGGAATTTGCATCGGAGTCGAAAGGCTACACCGCAACGCGTCATCAACGTGAAGTCGGCACCGGCTATTTCGATCTCGTCGCGACAACAATCTCGGCAGGTCAGTCATCGACAACCGCGATGGGTGAATCAACCGAAACAGCGCAGTTCCACAAACACGCTGCGGAGTAATTGAAATAAGGGCGTAGGGATTAGGGTGTAGGGAATAGGATTTCGATTTCCCACACTCCACACCCTACCCCCTACGCCCTACACCCTAAAACCGAGGAGACACCCATGACCAGAACACGTGTGAAAGAACGCACTGAGGAATTGACCACAGAAATGAATGACGATCAGAAGAGTGCCATTCGTATTCTCGCCAATGATCTTCACCGCCTGAACCAGGCCGTGATGCGCGCGGTAGAGGCAGGCCTCTCGGTCGAATTGCAACGCACCGCCCGCCATCATGCCGAAGGCGGTTATTGGGGCGATCTGTTGATGCCGATCGTGGTGAAGCAGAAGGCGTAAAATAACGCCCGTTGCAGTGAGCCAATCGCTTCGTCCATACGTATGATTTTACAAATTTAGTTCGTGAAAAGCGGACGGGGCGAAGAATTCTCAAAATTAGGTGAGATTTCTGAATTTGATGGGGAAGCGGTTCCTTCGGGAGCCGCTTTTTCTATGGTCACGCGGTGTCGG
>RFXE01000148.1 GCA_009921785.1 Alphaproteobacteria bacterium | reverse complement strand
AGAATCCATCCGGACCCGGATCCCATGTGTCTTGGTGCGCATCAAATTGCACCAAGGCGAGAGGGCCGTGTTTTTTCGCATGCGCCCGTAACAAGGGTAATGTGATCGCGTGATCGCCGCCCATCGTGATGAGATGAGCGCCGCTTGAGAGAATGCCTTCGGCTTGCGATTGAATAGTTTGGGCGGCACCTTGCGGGCGCGCATGGTCGATTGCACAATCGCCCCAATCAACAACCGCAAGGGACCCGAACGGATCTTTGCCTGACGGATATTGCGGATCGCCATCAAGAATAGCAGAGGCGCGGCGGATAGCTTGCGGCCCAAACCGTGCACCGGGTCTATTCGATGTGGCGCAATCAAAAGGCACGCCCCAGATCGCAACATCAATCCCTGAAAGATCACGCGTGAATCGACGGCGCATAAAAGAGAGCGCGCCCGAAAAAGTGGGCTCTAACGCACCACCTTTTATGTCACCCGTAAAAGCATGATCGGTTTTGTAGTTGGCCATGCGCTACATCCTATATCCGGTGTCCTCATAGAGGCGCTCACAGATTAACTCTCTTAGGGCATTATAAGATGTGTTTGATTTACTTTGTAGTTTATTGCCATCGATTGCGGAAACTTGCGTCATAAACCTTACGGAATTGCTAGAAAATACGATGTCTGCCGCTAAGAGATCGCGCAGATGCATGGGCTTCTCGATGACACTCAACCCCAATGAGGGGGCAAGGTCGATGATGAAGGCCCGCATAATGCCGGGAAGTATGGCCCCGCTTTTAGAGGGCGTAAGTAGCTCGCGGCCCGATATGGCAAATAAATTCGCCATGCTTGTGCAGGTAAGATGAGCGTGTTCATCAAGCATCAATGCGTCATCGGCATTGTTCTGCTGCGCTTCATGATAAGCCATGACATTATCGAGATAGGAGAGTGTCTTGTGCGATGATGTTAGGCTTGTAGAGTTGCGCCGAATGGTTGAAGTGTGAAGACGCGCTGTGCCAAAGACTAAAGTCTCAGACCATGGTGAGCGCGTCGCAAAGAGATCCGGCTTCATAGAATCAGGAAAAGCAAGGCCCCTTTGTCCCTCACCTCGTGTGAGTGTAACGCGAATGATACCGGGAGCTTGTTTGGCTTTTGCTAATTGATCAATCGCCTTCTCAACAGCCTCTTGATCGAACGGTAAAGACAAGCGCGCGGCACTGTTTTTCATTCTTTCAATATGTGCATTTTTGAGAAAGGCATGACCATTGAAACAGGGCAAAGTTTCAAACAAGCCGTCGCCAAGGCTGGCGCCGCGATCCTTTGCGGAGAGAATTACCTCTGAATCAGAAATGATTGTCCCGTCATGCCAGAGCATTGTCGTTAAACTCCTTTGCCAGCGACAGGAAATTTCCAATCAATTCGTAGCCATGGGTCGTGAGGACTGATTCGGGATGAAATTGTACGCCATGCGTCGGATGGGTGCGATGTGAAAGTCCCATGATCTCGCCATCGGGCGCACGGGCGGTGATTTCAAGATCGTGATCATCATGCAACTCGACGATCAAAGAATGATAGCGTCCTGCGTGGAAGGGTTTGGGAAGTTTTGCAAACACCCCTTTACCCTCATGAAGGATTGGCGAGGCGCGTCCATGCATCGGCGTTTTCGCGCGTATGATCGATCCACCAAAGGCGGCGCCAATACATTGATGGCCCAGGCACACACCAAGAATAGGAATCTGTCCCGAAAATGATTTGATCAAGGGCACGGATAGGCCCGCTTCATCCGGCCCACAGGGGCCGGGGGAGATAATAATCGCGTCGAAATTGAGCGCTCTTACATCTTCGAGTGTGAGCGCGTCATTGCGCTTCACAGATGACGTTGCGCCAAGCTCCTCGCAATAGCGCATGATGTTGAAAACGAAACTGTCATAATTATCGAGAATGAGGAGGTTCATCACTCACCCTCCTCATGACGAAAAGCTTTGAATAATCGTTCGGCTTTCACCAAAGTTTCGCGATATTCGGATTCAGGGTCGGAGAGAGCGGTAATCCCGCCGCCGGCTGAAAAGCGGATTTCATCTTTAGTAAATGTCGCGGTGCGTATGGCGATGTTTAAATCCACCGTGCCGTCAAACGAGATATATCCCATTGCGCCACAATAAACGCCGCGCGGCGTTTTTTCTTGGGTAGCAATAACATCCATCGCTTTAATCTTGGGTGCACCGGTAATGGAGCCTCCGGGGAAAGTTGCACGGATGAGATCAAACAAATCATATTCAGACTTTAGCGTGGCTTCGATTACGGAAACGAGGTGATGCACATTGGCGTAAGTCTCTAACCCACATAAAGTGGGAACGCGTACACTGCCGGTTTTCGCCACGCGTGACAGATCATTGCGCAGCAAATCAACGATCATCGTGTTTTCGGCGCGATCTTTTTCCGATTCAAGAAGCGCATGAGCAAGGGCGCGATCCTCCGTTGGATCAGAAGATCGACGTGCCGTTCCCTTGATCGGCCGCGCTTCAATTTGACCATTGCATTCAAGTTTCAAAAATCGTTCGGGTGAATTTGACGTGTAAGTCGCGTTATGGCTCTCAATATAAGCTCCGAAGGGGGCAGGGCTTAAATCGCGCAAGGCAAGATAGAAAGCGAGCGGATCATAATCGTCAGGTCGCTTCGCCATAAAGCAATGCGAAAGATTGGCTTGAAATATATCGCCGCGTAGAATGGCTTCAATCACTTCACCTACTATTGTTTCATAATCGGCCTTGGTGAAATTAGAGTACCAGTCTATTACCCGCGGATTACTTTTCAACGCGCGCGGTGATATTGTTAATTTTTCTTCGAACAGCTGAAGCCGCTCTTCAGCGCGGCTTAATCGACGTCTCTCATCAAGCTCCGGAAATCCCGAAGAGATAAGAAAGGATTTTTTTGTAAGCGCGTCATGAGCGAAGATAACATCGTAAAAGCCGAAGGAGAGTTCGGCTTCGCCCTCTCGCGACTTTGGCATTGAGGGAATTGATTCAAAGTGGCTTCCCAATTCGTAAGCGAGAAAGCCGATGGCGCCGCTTGAGAGAGGTGGGCCATCTTTCAGCGGATCAAGCTTGAAACCAGAGACCTTGTCCTTAAATAAAGTGAAGGCGTCACCTACGAGAGTCTCTCCTTGCCAAATAGCTTGGTCATTTCTGATTTCAAAACGCGCGAAAGGATCAGCCGCGATGAAAGACCAGCGCGCGAGTTCTGACGGATTTGATCCGCTATCGAGAAAGGCAAGATAAGGCAGTCCGTCAAACGCACGCAGCGCGTCGATCGGCGCGATCGGCGCAATCTCCCGCATGAGGGGCTGACGAGGTGTCATGGGCTGAGAGCGTCTCGCGTGAAGGATCAGAAGCGCGGCATGTCACGACAAAGATCATATGTCTGTCGTGTTCGCGTCAGGGAGATGACGCGTCGCGGCCTCTCTCGGGTAAATTCGGCGCTTAGCCGATCAATTTGCCCAAAAGACCTTTTTTCTTTTGCGGCTCCGCACCTTCGGGGGGCGGGGCGACAACGGCGCTGAATTTTTCAAAAAAATCACCGGCGAGTTTCTTGGCCGTGGCGTCGATCAAGCGTCCGCCAAGCTGGGCCAATTTGCCGCCAATCTGCGCATCCACAGTATAAGTGAGGATCGTCGCATCCCCATCGGCTTCAAGCGCCACTTTCGCGCCGCCTTTGGCGAATCCTGCCGCGCCGCCTGAGCCTTCGCCCGAGATCGTATAGCCATTTGGCGGATCGAGATCCGAGAGAGTCACTTTGCCTGTGAAGGACGCTTTCACCGGGCCAATTTTAAGCGTTACTTTCGCGGCCATTTCATTTTCGCCGGTCATTTCAACTGTTTCGCAGCCCGGAATACATTGGCGCAGCACATCGACATTATTGAGCGCTGCATAGACCGCTTCGCGCGAGGCTTCGATGCGTTGGGTTCCCGACATATCCATGGTGGCGTATCCTTCAGAAGGGGGCGCAAAAGCCGCGCGTCTCAGGTCAAAACTTTACTCATGAACGGGGCCTCTGGCCAGTAGAACTTCGGGCTTAGACGTCAGCGCGGCGCCACTTGTGCAATCTCTACAACATGCATCCAGGTATCGAGAAGGCGCCAGCCGACAAGCCGCCTTTCGACACCGTCGGGCAAGACATGGGTTGTCTGGTGGTCGATCCATTCGCCAGAAAGCTTGAGCTGTTCGGCGAGTATTTGCGCGGTCAACGCCTCGCGGGTTGTGAAGGGCGTAGGCAGAGCCGCGCCGCTCTGAATTTTTCCCGAAAGCCGATCATGGATCGACGCCCAATGGCGCGTGGCGAGTTTGGTCTTTACGGATTCGATTTCGATGCGAGCCTGGTCCGTATCGTCGATGTGATAAATATGTTGGCCAAGCATATTGGGAAACAAAATCGCATGGTCGGGAAAGCGATCAAGAAGTGCATCGAAAGAGGTAAAGATGTTTTCGAGTTCGAAGGTCAGCTTTGTCCCTGCACGGTTTAACGCGCGACCATGATTGAAGCGAAAAATACGTTCCGCCAAAGGATCGAGATCAACCGCATTGATCTCGTTAAATCGAATTAAGAAGTCTGTTGGCAAGCACCAGCCTGCGCTTGGCCCCAAGAGCAAGAGCTTCTTTTGCGGCGGATGCCATTGTTGAAGTTCTGCCGCGACGGCATCGATAAAATCCATCCAATGACGCCGCCGCCATAGCGCGCGCCAATGCCAAACAAGGCCACCGCTCGGCGTGAAATAGGCGCCTTTATACTGATCGCGCTGTGTCATAGTGAAGCGCGCGCGTTAGCTAAGATGCGCGGCAAAATGGGCGAGAGTACGGGTGCGGGCAAGGTTTGCGCTTGCTTCGTCGAAACTGCCGCGTTGATCGCAATTGAAGCC
>RFXE01000147.1 GCA_009921785.1 Alphaproteobacteria bacterium | reverse complement strand
CCGGCAGCGCGTTCAATTTCAGCGTCTGCATCATTGAACGGAACGGCCAAACGCTGCGCCAGTCTTTTACCGATCGATGTCTTGCCCGCGCCCATCATGCCCACGAGGACAATGGCACGATTTCCGAGCGCCGCTTTGAGCGCGCGGGATTCCTCTGTTTCGATCAGATTTAAAGACGTATTTGCTTCGTTCACATCAACCCCCGGTCTAAGCGGTTGGGTCATAGCATAAGACCAGCGAATCTTGCATCATTTGGCGATCATGACCTCACCACCCAGTGGCCCCTCGTCGGCAATCGATGACTTCCTCGCGATGTTGGCTGCCGAAAGAGGGGCGGCCAAAAACACGCTGGATGCCTATCGCCGTGACCTGGAAGACGCCGCGGGGCGGCTTTTGAAGCGTAAAACAACGCTGGAAGGGGCAGAATCGGTCGATTTAAGAGCCCTTTTTGGCCAATTTGCCGCGGCGGGATTTGCGCCTTCGACCGCTGCCCGTAAACGGGCGGCCCTCCGGCAGTTCTTCTTTTTCCTTCAGGCCGAGAAGCGGCGGAAGGATAATCCCATCGATGCCTTGGATGCCCCAAAGCAAAAAAGGCCCCTCCCGAAGACGCTCTCTATCGCCGATGTTGACCGCCTCATTGCAACCGCTTTCGAACGGGTTGAACGACCCGATCAGAGCGATGCGGCCCGCCTGCGCGCGGCGCGTTTGGCCGCACTCCTCGAGTTCCTTTATGCGACGGGATTGCGCGTATCAGAACTCGTCGCCTTGCCCGCACGCGTGGCGCGGATGAAAGACCGGCTCTTGGCGGTGCGCGGCAAAGGCGGGCGAGAGCGTTTGGTGCCCCTTACCGAGCGTTCAAAAAATGCCATCGCGCGCTATCTCGAATTGGGCGGCGAAGCGATCAAGGCTTCACCGTGGCTCTTTCCGTCAGATAGCGAAAGCGGACATATGACACGCCAAGCATTTGCACGTGATCTCAAAGATCTGGCTTTAGAAGCCGGCATATCACCGCGACTGATCAGTCCCCACGTGTTGCGCCATGCTTTCGCAAGTCATCTTCTTCAAGGCGGTGCTGATCTGCGCATCGTGCAACAATTGCTTGGACATGCCGATATCGGTACGACGCAAATCTATACGCATCTGCCCGATGAGCGATTAAAGGGCTTAGTGCGCGACCTTCATCCATTATCGGATAAAAACTAACGTCTTTCGCGCGACAAGACATAAACTGCCTGTTCGCCAAAAAAGTTCCACAAGGACCGCGGCAAATCGGTTCTGACCGGAATACCAAACCGATCAAGCGCAACAGCATGTTCTATTTTTGCATCGATTTCTTTGCAGAGCGATGTGAAATCATCGATGGTGCAGAAATGAATATTCGGTGTTTCATACCATGAGTATGAAAGATTTTTTGTTACAGGCATACGGCCTGAAAACAAAAGCTGAAGCCGAATACGCCAGTGACCGAAATTCGGAAAAGAAACGATCGCGTAGCGACCAATCCGTAACATATGCTCGACAACATCGCGCGGCCTATTCATCGCCTGCAAAGTCTGAGAGAGAATGACATAATCGAAAGATTGATCCGGGTAAAAGACAAGATCCGAATCAGCATCGCCTTGAATGACAGACAAGCCTTTCGCCACGCATTCATTCACACCCGATTGCGACAACTCAATGCCGCGCGCATCAGCGTCGCGTTTCTCTGCAAGAAGGCGCAGCAATGTACCATCACCACAACCGACATCAAGAACGCGTGATCCCTCTGCAACCATCGCCGCAAGATGATGGAGATCAACACGCGCGTTAAAGTGATCGTCTTGAGTGGGGATGAGAGTCATGAAGTTCTCACTCCACTTATCGTAAGACCTTTTGCGCGCGCTGCTGAGTCGATGAATCCTCTTGTCGTATTAAAGAGATCAGGAAGCTCAAGCAAAAAGGCATCATGGCCTTTATCGGTTTCAATCTCGACAAAGGAAACCGATGCTCCCGCTGCATTCAGCGCATGAACAATCGCGCGTGAATCACGCGTGGGAAAAAGCCAATCAGAAGTAAATGACATGACACAGAATCGTGTCTTTGATCCGGAAAAGGCACGCGCGAGACTTCCGCCATGATCTTTAGCGAGATCAAAATAATCCATCGCGCGCGTTAGAAACAAATAGGAATTGGCATCAAATCGTTCAACGAAAGAGCGGCCTTGATAACGAAGATAGGATTCAACTTCGAAGTCCGCGTCGAATGAAAATGTCGGCGCCATACGATCCTGAAAATTACGTCCAAATTTCCGATGCAAGGCTTGCTCGGAGAGATAGGTAATATGCGCGGCCATACGCGCAACGGCTAAGCCTTTTTCCGGCCGCGTGCCTTCATCAAGATAACGCCCTTTTCGCCATTCAGGATCAGCCATCACCGCTTGGCGGCCGACCTCATGGAAGGCGATATTCTGCGCGGAATGTTTGGCGGATGTTGCAATCGGCATCGCCGCGAATACGCGCTGCGGGTAAGACGCCGCCCATTCAAGGACTTGCATGCCGCCCATCGAACCGCCAGCAACGCAAAAGATTGTCTCGATACCAAGATGGTCCATCAAGCGCGCTTGCGCATTGACCATATCCCGGATGGTGACGACCGGAAAATCGAGAGCATAGGGGCGCTGGGTCGCCGGATTGAACGAGGCCGGGCCCGTGGTTCCGAGACACGACCCAAGCACATTCGAACAAATCACAAAAAAGCGATTTGTATCAAAGGGTTTCCCCGGCCCGACCATGGTGTCCCACCAGCCGGACTTACCGGTTACGGGATTTACGTTGGCCACATGCTGGTCGCCCGTCAGCGCATGGCAGATCAAAATGGCGTTGGAGCGCTCGGCATTCAGCTGCCCGTAGGTTTGATAGGCAATCGACCACGGTGCGAGCTGGCCACCTCCCTCCAAATGAAGAGGGGTTTCCGCGCCAAAATGGACGACGGCACTCGAGGGATGCGTCGCCTCATTGCGTTGACCGGTATCTGGAACCGCAGGATGGGTCATAACAGTCCTGTTTGGATCTTAGCGTTCTTTATGGCGAACTCGGGGACTGGAATCAAGAACCTTGACCTTAAACAATCCCGCAAACTGACTTTGCCTTTCCCCGTTTCCGCTTTATGACAGGCCTCTCAATCCCTTAACCTTTCTCGGACCGCCCTAATGGCCGAACCCTCCCTCGCTGACCTCCGCCGCGAAATCGACCGGCTCGATGCGTCAATGCATGATTTGCTCATCGAGCGGGGTGCCATCATTGATCGGCTGATCGAGGTTAAAAAGACGCAGGATTCCGGCTCGGCCTTCCGGCCCGGACGCGAAGCATCAATGATGAAGGTTCTTGCCGAACGCCACCGCGGCCTCCTGCCCTTCGACACGATTGAAAGTATTTGGCGTATCATCATCTCGACCTTCACTTATGTGCAGGCCCCTTATTCGGTTCATGCCAGTCTTGAGGCGGGCGATGATCGTATGCGCGACAGCGCGCGCTTTCATTTTGGTTTCACCGTTCCTTATGTCACCCATGCGCACGCTTCCGATGTTATAAAAGCGGTGAAACATGCCGCTGGCGACCTTGGTATTTTTGCATTTAATCGGCAGGCGACGGCACCTTGGTGGCGAGGCCTTGATGCGCCCGACGCGCCAAAAATCATCGCTCGTCTACCTTTTGTTGAGCGGCCTGATCATCCGGCGGGGACTCCCGTTTTTGTGATCTCCAAACCCCTCACTGACGCCGCTGTACGTGACTCTGTTATTTTTCATGTCGAGACGACGAATTGGAACGAAGCGATTGTTAGCGATCTCGCAAAAAATAATCTGTCGATTGAAGCAGAGTTTCATGAAGGATCAGATATAAGATCGCTGCTTATCTCAGCGTCTGGCACTTTCACTTCAGCTATGGTCGTTCAACTTTTCGCTGATCATAAAATTTCTACGACAACCGTTCAGGAAATCGGAAGTCACGCGACGCGGTTCCAACTCCAATCACAAAAATTATCCGGATAGAAAATGACGTCTCCACAAAATCGTCCCGTTCCTCGTCAAGGTGTGATGTCGATTGAGGCCTATGTTCCCGGCAAAAGTGCTGCGGCGACATCGGGTAAAGTCTATAAACTGTCTTCGAACGAAACACCGCTCGGCGCTTCGCCCCAGGCGATTGATGCTTTTAAAGCTGTTGCCGAAAAACTTGAGCTTTATCCCGATGGTTCGGCGACACAATTGCGCGAAACCATTGGCGCCCGGTATGGGCTAGATCCCCACCGTATCGTCTGTGGCGCGGGTTCTGATGAATTATTGTCGCTCATCACTAATGCCTATATTGGCCCTGGTGATGAGGGCATTTATACCGAGCACGGCTTTCTCGTTTACAAGATTGCGATACAAGCGGCAGGTGGCACACCCGTTGTTGCAAAAGAGAAGAATTTTCAGACGGATGTCGACGCAATTTTAGCCTGCGTGACGCCGCGTACAAAAGTTGTCTATCTCGCCAATCCAAATAATCCGACGGGCACTTATATCTCCTATGATGAAGTCAAACGGCTACATGCCGGATTGCCGCCTCATGTCGTACTCGTTCTTGATGCCGCCTATGCGGAATATGTCCGGAAGAACGATTATGCTTCGGGTATTGAACTCGTGTCCATGAATGAGAATGTCGTGATGACGCGGACATTTTCAAAAATTTATGGATTGGCTCTTCTGCGTCTCGGCTGGTGCTATGCGTCTGCCGGAATCGTCGATGCGTTGAATAGGATTAGAGGACCCTTCAATGTCAGTGGTCCGGCGCTTGAAGCGGGCATCGCGTCGCTGAAAGACGAAGATCATCTTTCAAAATCGCTGGCCCATAATGACAAATGGTTGCCGTGGCTTGAAAGCGAA
>RFXE01000146.1 GCA_009921785.1 Alphaproteobacteria bacterium | reverse complement strand
CGGCCTTCGGTTCGCTTGCGCCAACATATTTACGCAGCGCTTCGCCTGTAATCTTTAAGTTGCGTGATGTGTTGGTTCGGTCTGTGAAGAGTAGCCCAAGATAAAGAACATCAATCAAAAAGAGTTGGCTTATTCGGCCTTCGAGAAAATCGCCATAAAGCGGGACTTGCGGTGTTGAACTTTGCCAAGTTGCAAAGGTGATGCTCGCCGCTTTGCCAACCGCCGAATCTGGATCATTTGTAATCGATATTGTCGTCGCGCCATTTTCGCGTGCAAGAGTGAGGGCGTTGGCAACGCCCATCGTGGTGCCCGTGTGCGAAATGCCGATCATGACACATTGCGCATCGACATTCGCAGCAGCGATGATTTGAGAATAACTATCGTTGTAAGAGGTGACTTCAAGACCAGCCTTCATAAAGAGATGGCTCGCTTCCTCGCACATCGCGGCTGCGCCGCCGACGCCGATAAAGACAACTTTACGGGCCGCGCGAAGAGCCGCGACCGCGCGCTGGAGCCGATCGCCATCGAGTAGGCGTTGCGTCCCCTGCATATTAGCGGAGAGCAGCATGACCAAATTGCCGCTCGTCGTGATGAGGGAGTCGGTTTCGTCAATTTCGAAGGGGATATTGGCGAAGGAGGGACGACTGCCGGCTCCTTCGGCCAAAGAGAGCTTCATATCGGGATAGCCCTGATAGCCAAGGGCACGGCTGACACGGCTTACCGTAGCCTCGCTCACTCCGATCAGACGGGCAAATTCCGTGATTGAATAATCGAGGCGGGTTCCCGCATTTTCGCGGAGATAATCAGCTACGATTCGCTCTGATTTGCGTAATTCGCCGTAGCGTTCTTGGATTCGGTAAACGAGCTCATTAGTCGGGCGGGCAGGGGCATTCACAGGGAATTCACTCCGGAATCATCAAAGACACTTTAGGGGCCGTTCGGGGCCATTCCTATCCGTAATCGCCTGTTTTCAATACTGAAATTTTCTTTCTTTTGCCAGAGAGGAAAAGTCTCTTCCTGATTTTGTTGACGGCCCATAAAATAATTTTTCTTAATTTTGGAAATTTTTTTCTTGATGGAAGTTGCGTTTTCTTCTACATTATCTCCATTGAAAATAAGCCTAAATTTGCCAAAAGGCGAATTCGAGGAGGATCTATGTCTACACCGGCTCGCACCGCCAACGCCCCATCCAAAGCACTTTTGGAGAAAATTTTTCGGACGGCCTATAAAATCCGGGTCTTCGAAACTGAAGGCATCAAGCTTTATCGCCAGGGTCTGATCCGCGGCTATTTCCATCCCTATCTCGGACAAGAAGGTATCGCGACCGGTGTGTGCGCGGCTTTGAGTGAGGGTGATTATATTGCGTCGACCCATCGTGGTCATGGTCATTGCATCGCGTGGGGCGCTGATGTGAAGCGTATGGTTGCTGAACTTTTGCAAAAGGAAACAGGTTACTGCAAAGGTTACGGTGGCTCGATGCACATTGCTGATATTTCAGTCGGCAATCTTGGTGCGAATGGCATCGTGGGTGCCGGTACACCGCTTGGTGTTGGTGCTGCACTTGCTGCGCAAATTCGTGGCTCTGATGCTGTCACTGTAACATTCACATCGGATGGTGGATCAAACAACGGTACATTCCTAGAGTCACTTAATCTCGCAGCGATTTGGAATTTGAATTTCATTCTCGTGATTGAGAATAATCAATATGCGGTTTCGACCCGCATTGAGGAGTCAACACGAGAACAAGATCTTTATAAGCGCGGCATTGCGATTGGTGTGCCGAGCTTCCAGGTTGATGGTAACGATCCGATCGCTGTCCATGATCTCACGCGCGAAGCGGTTGAGTTGTGCCGCGCCGGTAAAGGTCCTGTGTTGATCGAAGCCAAGACGTTCCGCCACATGGGTCATCATGTGAATGATCCAGGTAAATATATGCCTGAAGATCAGCTCGCTTATTACAAAGCGCGTGATCCGGTCGATCGTGCGCGTGCAGCGCTTCTCGATATGGGTGGTGCAAAGGCGCAAGAGATTGCGGCAATCGAAGCGGAAATCGCGGCCGAATTTGAAAGCGCCGTTGAGTTTTCAAAAGCAAGTTCAGAAGTGACACCCGAAGCCTTCCGCGAATTCGCGGTTGGGTATTGAGACGGGGAGGGCAGGATTATGGCCATGCGTGAAATCATGTATCGGGATGCATTGCGCGAAGCGATTGACGAAGAAATGGCGCGCAATCCAACAGTCTTCATTATTGGTGAAGGCATTGCCGAGCGCGGCGGTTCTTACAAAGTCACCGAAGGTCTTTTGGCTAAATATGGCCCGAAGCGCGTTCGTGATACGCCCATTGCCGAAGCAGGCATGATCGGTGTGGGCGTTGGTGCGGCCATTGCTGGTGCGCGTCCGATTGTTGAAATTCTCTATGTCGATTTTGCTATGCTCGGCATGGATATGATCGTGAATCAAGCGGCGAAATTTCGTTTGATGACAGGCGGCAATGGTCGCGTGCCTTTCATCATGCGTACGCAAGGTGGTGCAGGTGGGGGCGTGGCTGCGCAACATTCGCAAAGCCTTGAAGCGCTCTTCTATCACATTCCCGGTCTTCGTGTTGTGATGCCGTCAACGCCTTCTGATGCGAAGGGTCTTTTGAAATATGCGCTGCGTCAGGAAGATCCTGTGATGTTCCTTGAGCACAAGCATCTCTATATGACGAAGGGTCTCGTGCCCGATGGTGAGCACATCATCGAATTCGGCAAAGCCGACATCAAGCGTCCGGGCAAAGATGTAACACTCATCGCTTGGTCGAATATGGTGCCTACGACATTGGCCGCGGCTGAGGAATTAGCTGCGCAAGGTATCGATGCCGAAGTGATCGACCCACGCACGCTTGTGCCGCTCGACAAGAAGACCATTCTTGACTCGGTTGCAAAAACAAAGCGGGCCGTGATTGTGCAGGAAGCCAATCGTCGCGGTGGTGTCGCCTCGGACATCTGCTCGATCATTCAAGAAGAGCTCTTCTATGATCTTGATGCGCCGGTCTCGATTGTTGCTGGTCTCGATATTCCGATTCCGTTCAATCTCACGCTTGAAAAAGCAAGTGTACCGCAAAAGCAAGATGTCGTCGCTGCTGCTCGTCGCGTTCTTCACGCCGATCCGATTGAACTCGCTGCCGAGTGATCTGTCTCCTGTTATCTGAAGGCCCTTTGTCATGACTTTGCATGTTCTTGAAAAGCTTGCTGCGACAAACCCAGATTGTGAAATCTGGTTTGATTCATCGCCTCTGGTGTTTGCAAGCTGGAAACGTCAAGTCTTGACCAATGCACCGGCCGAGAAGCGTGCGTCATGGGATGAGCAACTTACGCGTTTCTTTGATCGTGCTGACGTTGAAAAGACGGGTAAGATGGGTTTTCGGGGTGTAACAACAAATCCGCCTTTGTTGTTGCAGGCTATTCAGGATGATCCTGAATTCTGGATGCAGGAAATTCGTCGCATCGCGCTTGAGAAGCCGAAGGCGGAGGTCGAGGAAATCTATTGGGACATCTATCTTGATGTCGTGCGTCGCGGCGCGGAAATGATCCGTCCCGTTTGGGATAAGAGCATGGGCAAATATGGCCTTGTCTCGGGTCAAGTCGATCCGCGTTACGTTGCCGACTTTGACAAGATGCTTGCGCAAGGTTTGTCGCTCGCGGTTGTTACATCGAATGTGATGGTGAAAATTCCGGGATCGAAGGAAGGCTATCAAGTCATCGAAGAACTGACCGCACGCGGCATTTCAACGAACAACACGACGTCCTTCACAGTGCCACAATATGTCGAATGCATGAATGCTGTTTCGCGCGGTTTAGAGCGCGCTAAGAAAGCCGGTATTGATCTCTCGCGTTGGCGTTCAGTGATCACTCATATGTCGGCGCGCCTTGGCAATATTGGTGATCTCAAAGCGCAGGCCGAAGCACGCGGTATTGTCTTGTCGGGTGAAGAAATTCTGCTTGGTGAAATGGCGGTTCTCAAACGCGCTTATCGCTATGGCAAAGAGAAGGGTCATCCGTCGAAAATGCTACAATGTTCAATGCGCGTGACAGATGGAGGCCCGGGTCAGGCCGCGTCGAGCTGGCATATTGAAAAGATCGCCGGGGGCGATTTTGTTTATACATGCCCGCCATCTTACATTGAACAATTGATGAAGGCTGAGGATCGTCTTCCGGCATTTGATGCGAAGGCAATTGATGAAGATGCCTCGCCTGAATTGATCGAGAAGCTTCGAAAGATTCCGTATTTCCGTCAGGCTTATGATTTTGATGGCATGGCTCCGGATGAATTTAAAAACTTTGCTGCCTTTGTGGCAACCGCTGCTGAGTTTGCAGGCGCGACACGTAAGACGGTTGATTTTGTTGCCCGCGCTATCGAAAGCGCGCGCTTGAACGCTGCCTAAGGAGGAAGACATGGCCGATTCCATTCTTTGTCCGCAGGTCGGACAGGATCTCACCGAAGCAAAGGTTGTTGCCCTTCATGTGAAGCTCGGTGACACGGTTAAAAAAGGTGACATCGTCGCTGAAGTTGAATCTGAAAAAGCTAGCTTCGAAGTCGAAGCTTTTTCATCAGGTACTGTGATCGCGTTGCCTTATCAGGTTGGTGATACAGCGACCGTTCTTGAGCCGCTCGTTGTGTTGGGCGCGAAGGGCGAAACCGTTGCTGCAGCAACAGGTGGCGCAAAAGCCCCCGCGGCGTCGTCAGCGCCTGCTGCGGCACCTTCGAAAAAAGCTGAGAAGTCATCACCCCAGGCTTTGGCGCCACAAGTTCAAACGGGTGCTTTGCGCTCCTCACCATTGGCGCGTCGTATCGCCGCTGAGTCTGGCCTTGAATTGGCAAGCGTTGCGGGTTCGGGTCCTTATGGTGCGGTTGTGCTGCGCGATGTTGAAGCGGCGC
>RFXE01000145.1 GCA_009921785.1 Alphaproteobacteria bacterium | reverse complement strand
CATCACCAAAGTAGGGTCGTCCTCACCCCGATTAGGATCAATCAACAGGCGTGAGAAATTCGTGAGCAAAGCGGGCGCACCAAGCGCCTCGGCCATGGCTTCGGTCATCCATGCCGCCCCGATATCATATCCAATATGACGTTCAAGCTCGGCGCGCGGCAGACCAAGATCGCGGTATTCCGGGGGTATTTCGTTCGAAGCGTGATCGCACAAGATCAAAATCCCCGACGCCGGGTCGCCCGGAATCGAGGTGATCGGATGGTCGGGAGCATTCTCGGGCGTTAGGGCGTCAAAAGGAACGGTCATAGAAACATCGAAAAAAGGGCCCGCCAGCTCTGAATTTTGTTGCCGACGCTTAGTCATGCCATAGAAAACATTCATTCGAAAAAAGTACAACCAACAGTATGACCGCTTCCTCACCTTCGACTGCCTCAGCGCCCCGCGACGGGATCGACCTTATCGGCTTGGCTGCCTTGATCTTAGGCGCCTGCGCGATGGGGATTTCACCCCTCTTCGTGCGGTTCTCGTCAGATGCCGGTGTTCCCGCCTTTGCCTCGGCCTTTTGGCGCGTGGCCTTGGCGTTGCCGGTCTTATGGCTCTGGGCAATCTTCGAGGAAAAGCGCGCCGGTCAAGGTCCCCGTCCCACGCTTAATCGTGCGATAATTCTCGCAGGATGTCTCTTCGCCGGTGATCTTTTGCTCTGGCATATAGCCATCCTCAATACGACGATCGCCAACGCGACATTTCTCGGCACCACGACACCGATTTGGGTTGTGCTCGTGTCTTGGCTTGTCTATCGCGAAAAAATTCCCGCCGCCGTGCCAATTGGTATTCTGTTTTGCATTCTCGGCGGCTTTGCTTTGATCGGGCGCTCGATAGAACTCGACCCAAACCATGTGAAAGGCGATTTGTTCGCCTTAGGAACGGCAGTCTTTTTCGGTCTCTATTTTTTTGCCGTTCAATCGACGCGGAAATTTGCCGGAGCTGCACGCGCGACGTTCGGCATGTCCTTGATTGCCGCGCCCATCATTCTAATTTTCGCGCTGGTGCATGGCGATGTCATGCTGCCTGAAAAGTCGTTCGGCTATTATGCCCTCTTCGCCTTAGCACTGATCAGCCATACAGGCGGACAAGGCTTGCTCGCGATCGCGCTTGGGCGATTACCTACTGTCTTCACATCCTTCGTAATCTTCATTGAAGCCTTTGCGGCAGCACTTGCGGGATGGATCTATCTCGATGAAGCGCTCTCGGGCCTTCAGCTCCTCGGCGGTGCCGCCATTCTTGCTGGGATCTGGGTTGCGCGTCCCAAAAATGCCAAACCATCAACTGATGAATCGACAGAGACGGCGAAAACTACGTGAGACAAATGTGAAATGATCAAAGGTCTGATAATTTCAACGGGTCTTGCCGCGCTGCTCGGCATCTCCGGCGGCGTTCTCTCACCAGCTCATGCCGATTTGCGCCTTTGCAACACAACGACAAGTCGTGTGGGGATTGCGATTGGCTATAAGACGGCCGCAGGATGGCGCAGCGAAGGCTGGTGGAATGTAAAGCCGAGCGCCTGCGAGACGTTGCTTAACGGCAATCTGCCGTCACGTTATGTTTATATTTATGCCCAAGATTATGATCGTGGCGGCGAGTGGAGCGGGACATCATGGCTCTGCACGCAAGACCGACAATTTACAATTGATGGGGTAGAGAATTGTCTCGCCCGCGGTTATGACAGAATGAAATTCTTTGAAGTGGATACGGGTGAGCAGAAAAGCTGGACGGTTCAACTCACTGATCCAGCCAAATCAGCCCCGAAATAAGAAAGTTAGAACAGATGAGACGACTGCGGCGGGCCAAAATTATCGCGACACTCGGACCAGCGTCGATATCGGTAAATATGATCCAGAAACTCTTTTTGGCGGGTGCCGATGTGTTTCGTATCAATATGAGCCACGCTTCGCATGACAGTATGCGCGAGCAAGTATCCATGATCCGCGAAGTTGAAAGCAAAGTCGGCCGCCCGATTGGCATTATGGTGGACTTGCAAGGGCCAAAATTACGGCTCGATACATTTGCTGATGGCGCCGTCATGCTCGAGAAAGGTCAGAAATTCATTCTCGACGCCAATAAGCAACCCGGCAATTCCGAGCGCGTCCATCTTCCTCATCCGGAAATTCTCGCCGCTCTTGAACCGGGCCATGTCATTTTGATTGATGATGGCAAAGTGCGTTTACGAGTTGTTGAGGCCACGAAAACACGCGCTGTCACGGTTGTTGAAGTCGCAGGCAAAGCCTCCAATCGCAAAGGTGTAAGCCTGCCCGACACAACCATTCCCGTATCAGCAATGACGGAGAAGGACCGCTCCGATCTCGAAGCATCGCTGGCCGTCGGCATCGATTGGATCGCTGTCTCCTTCGTGCAACGTCCTGAAGATGTCGCTGAAGTGAGAAAAATTGCACGCGGTCGGGCGCTCGTTCTCTCCAAGATCGAAAAGCCGCAAGCGATCACACGTCTTGATGAAATCATCGAGCTGTCCGATGCCTTGATGGTGGCGCGTGGCGATCTCGGTGTCGAATTGCCGATGGAAAAAGTGCCAGGACTGCAGAAGCGCATTACCCGCACGGCACGACGCATGGGTAAGCCCGTTGTTATTGCCACACAAATGCTCGAGTCGATGATCACCTCACCCGTGCCAACACGTGCAGAAGTCTCGGATGTGGCAACTGCCGTATTCGATGGCGCAGATGCCATCATGTTGTCAGCAGAGTCAGCCGCCGGACAATTCCCCGAAGAAGCGGTATCAACCATGAACCGTATCGCAGAAGAAGTTGAAAGCGATCCGATTTACCGGTCGATCATTACCAATCAACGCGCAAAAGCAGAGGCAACCGGTGCTGACGCTATTGCAATGGCGACACGCGACATCGCTGAAACACTTGATCTAAAAGCGATTGTGGCATGGACTACATCAGGCGCGACAAGTCTTCGTATCGCACGTGAGAGACCAGAGGCCCCCGTACTAACATTGACGCCAAATATCTCTACGGCGCGTCGTCTGGCGATTGCTTGGGGCATCCACGCGATTGTGACAGAGGACGCGCATGATGTAGATGATATGGCCAATCGTGCCGCTCAAATCGCAGGTTCAGAAGGCTTTGCGAAATCGGCCGAACGCATCATCATTGTTGCGGGCGTACCCTTCGGAACGCCTGGCGCCACCAATATGGTGCGCATCGCTTACGCACCTTGAGATTTTAAAACATCAAAGAGACGTCTCGCCTTTTTCCTGATCGATTTTTTCGATTGCGAGGCGAGCGCTCTCCATAAACGGGTAAATTGCGAGCACTTTCTCATAAGTCTCTCGCGCATGAACCGTGTCACCGCGCATCAGTAAAATAAATCCTAGGCCTGACAGAGCACCGAAATGGCGCGGCTCGCGTTTCAACGTCTCTGCAATATCACTTATGGAGCGATTGAAATCCTCCATCAGAAAAAAGACGGTCGCACGTCTGTTCCACCCCTCAGCAAAATCGGGTTCACGCGCAATCACCCGATCAAGCATTTCGATTGCGACAGGATAATCTTTATTAGCAATGGCCATCGCAGCGCGCTGCATCAGAAGATCAGTCGTATCGCTCTTTGATTTGACCCATAGACTCTGGATCCGCGATTCAATCTGCGCCGCCACTTCTTTCGATGGCGCGTCATGAAGTTCCGTAAAGAGGCTGTTGAGTTGCTCTTCGCGTGTTTCGGCGTTCACAGAGGGCGCTACCAAAAGAACCGCAAGAGACACAATGATAAAGGAAAGTAGTCTTCTTGCGTTTAGAAATGTCATGAAAGCGCGCCGATTGAAGCCTCGTGCTCAACCATCATCTCGTCAGTCATTCCTTTTTTAGCGGCGCGCTGACGGGGACCGAACCGCTCTTCCGACGGGGTACGGCCAAAATGTTCACTGTAGCATTTCGAAAAATGCGAAGCCGATACGAAGCCGCATGCCAACGCCACAGAGAGAATGGGCATACTCGTTTGCAACAACAGATGCCGCGCGCGGGCAAGACGGAGGCCGAGATAATAACGTGTGGGCGCTTGGCCAATATATTTCTGGAACAGACGCTCAAGTTGACGCGCGGAAAAGCCTACACGATCTGCCAATTCGCTGCATGATAACGGCTCTTCGATATTCTGTTCCATCGTTGCGACCACAGCAAGCACGCGCTGATTGGCAACACCCAAGCGCGCCCGCAATTCCATGCGTTGCCGCTCATTGGCATTGCGCATCCGGTGGTGAATCAATTCATCTGTTACCGCTGCCGCCACTTCTTGACCGCACCGCGCATTAATCATCGACAACATCATATCGATCGCCGCCGTGCCACCGGCGCAAGTAAAGCGATTGCGATCGATTTCATAAAGCTCGTCAGTCACATCAAGGCCCGGAAATTCTTCCCTCAATGATTCATGATTTTCCCAATGAATCGTGCAGCGATAACCGTCAAGCAAACCGGCTTTAGCTAAAACATAAGAGCCTGTGCAAACAGCACCGATCGAAACGCCGTAAAAAGCGAGACGTCGCAATTTACCAATCAATTGCGAATGATCCTGCCGCTGAATATCAAGGCCTCCACACACAACAACATTCGGCATGGGGCCAATATCGGCGATGCTGCCATCCGCTTCGAGGCGAATACCGTTCGAAGCCTGAACCGGTCCGCCATCGATCGTGTAAATTTTCCAATCATAGAGCTGCAGATGCGAGACACGGTTCGCGAGCCGCAAAGGTTCAATCAGCGAGGTGAACGCGATCATTGAAAAATCGGGAACCAACACCAGCCCGAGGGTCTGAGTCGTTCCTTGTCCCTTTTCGCCCGATTGTGTCATTTACGCCTCCACCCTTTTCTTATTTAGTCGGATTTAGGCAAAGTTCAGGCG
>RFXE01000144.1 GCA_009921785.1 Alphaproteobacteria bacterium | reverse complement strand
GTGATGTCGTGCTCGTGCCCAATCCGTCCTATCCCATTCACGCTTTCGGTTTTCTGATGGCGGGTGGTGTCATCCGATCCATTCCTGCGGAACCAAATGAAGAATTTTTCCGCGCTTTGACGCGAGCGGTGGCGCATTCAATTCCGAAGCCGATTGCGCTCGTGACGTGCTATCCCGCCAATCCGACTGCCTATCTCGCCTCGCTTGATTTTTATCGCGAGCTTGTGGTGTTCGCGAAAAAGCATGATCTCATTTTGTTGTCTGATCTTGCATATTCGGAAGTCTATTTTGACGATGCCAATCCGCCACCGTCGGTGCTGCAAGTTCCCGGTGCGATGGATGTTGCAGTGGAATTCACATCCATGTCGAAAACCTTCTCGATGGCCGGATGGCGCATGGGCTTTGCCGTTGGCAATGAAAAATTGATCGCAGCACTCGCGCGTGTGAAATCCTATCTCGATTACGGCGCCTTTACGCCCATTCAGGTCGCCGCAACGGCTGCACTGAACGGACCAGAAGACTGCATTCACGAAATGCGCGCGATTTACAAAAACCGCCGTGATGCGCTGGTGGAAAGCTTCGGGCATGCGGGCTGGACCATCGACCCGCCCGGCGCCTCCATGTTCGCCTGGGTCAAAATCCCCGAACCCTTCACCAGCATGGGTAGCCTTGAATTCTCGAAACTGATGGTTGAGAAGGCTGATATCGCGGTAGCGCCCGGCATCGGCTTTGGCGAACATGGCGACGACTATGTGCGCATTGCCATTGTCGAAAATGAACAGCGGATTCGTCAGGCGGCGCGCAATGTCCGGCGCTTCCTTGAAACGGCGGACAAAACATTGCACAACGTCGTCCCGATGGTGGCCAAAGGCTGATCACCGCCGCTTTGTCTGGAATTTATCGTATGACCTCTCCTCTTCGTATCGGCGTTCTCGGTCTTGGCACCGTGGGGGCAGCACTCGTTCAATCGCTTAAATCCAATGCCGATGGCATCGCTACACGAGCGGGTCGCGCGATCAGCGTGACGGCTGTCTCTGCACGCGACCGGTCGCGTGATCGGGGCATCGATCTTTCAAGCCTAAAATGGTTTGATAATCCGGTTGCGCTCGCACAATCATCCGAGATTGATTGCCTTGTCGAACTGATTGGCGGCGCTGATGGTGTAGCGAAAGCGGCGGTCGAAGCGGCTTTGAAAAGCGGCAAACATGTTGTCACCGCAAATAAAGCACTACTCGCCAAACATGGTAGCGCCTTGGTTGCCTTGGCTGAAAAAAATAATGTTGCGTTGAACTTCGAAGCCTCAGTTGCGGGCGGTATTCCGATTGTGAAAACCTTGCGTGAATCGCTTGCGGGAAATCATGTTTCGCGCGTGTCGGGTATTTTGAATGGCACGTGTAATTACATTCTCTCGCGCATGGAGCTTGAAGGCTTGACCTTCGAGGATTGTCTTAAAGACGCGCAACGACTGGGCTATGCGGAAGCGGACCCGACCTTTGATGTCGGCGGCTTTGATACCGCACACAAACTCTCGCTGCTTACAAGTCTTGCCTTCGGCACCGAGATCGATTCCGAAGCTGTTTATGTCGAAGGCATCGCGTCGATCAAACCACTTGACCTCGTGATGGCGGATGAGCTCGGCTATCGCATCAAATTATTGGGCGTTGCCGAGCGCACCGCCACAGGCATTGAACAACGCGTGCATCCCACAATGGTGCCGAAGCATTGGGCGATTGCACAAGTGATGGGTGTTACCAATGCCGTGAATGTCATTGGTGATGTTGTTGGAGAACTCACTTTGGTCGGCCCCGGCGCGGGCGGAAATGCGACGGCCTCATCGGTACTTTCCGATCTCGTTGATATCGCGCGCGGCATTCATGTGCCGCCTTTGGGCGTGCCCTCCTCTGCCCTCACCCAAACCGACAAGGCGCCAATGCAGCGTCATGAAGGCGGCTATTATATTCGCCTGACCGTTCGCGACCGTCCGGGTGCGGCGGCAGGCATTGCGACCCGCATGGCCGAACAGTCAATTTCGCTCGAAAGCATCGTCCAAAAGCGCCCGCAGGCCTCTCGCGCGGCCGATCCGGCCGGAAAATCCGGAAATCCGGTGCCGGTTGTCCTGATTACCTATGCAACAAGTGAAGCCGCGATCCGCCGCGCGCTTGACGCGGTGGGTGCTGACGGACACATCGCCGAAGACCCGCAATTGATCCGCATTGAGCGCTAGTCGAATTACTTCACCGCTTCGACATCAATGAAGATGACGGGGAGGTTGAACCCGTCACGCGCAATTCGTGCGAGCTCCGCATCGGCCGTTACTAGTGTTGTCTCGAATTTGTTAGCATGGGCGATATAGACGCAGTCATAGATGTTAAAAATTGAGAATTCGCTGGGATAAATTAAAGGCGCATCAGAAGCGCGCGCTTTGCCAAACATGGAAATTTGGCGTGCATCTTCAATGGTCGCTATATCAAGAGACGAAAATTCCACGAACTGCTTCAATCGTGGATAAGCATTCGACAAGACCAAGGGATTAATACTCTTATTCCGAATTTTCTTTGCAAGAACATAATGGGTTTCGACCATCATAAGCGTCGGTGCCTTAAGGATGTGGTCGGCCTGATATCCATCTTGGAGTAACTTTGGAAAAAATCTCCGAACTTGCTCACTACCCTTTTCATCGACCAAAAATTTGACGGCTATCGATGCATCAATTGTGAGATGGGCCATCGTCTCTCAACCTTCTTATGAGAACAGTTGAATCCTCGTCGCTTGAGGGAAATGATGCCCTCAACTTTTCAATTTCGATTAACGAATCTCGAATCTCCTCGGATGTCTTCCGCTCCGCTTCCCGCTCAAGCGCTTGCCGCGCCAAGGCTTCGAGCGACATTTTCCGGTCCTCGGCCAATTGCCGCAACCGGTCCAAAGCGGCATCGTCAATTTTGCGGACGAGAATTTGTCCCATGGTCGCCTCCAAAGTAAAATGATATCACTTTGATATCATAAATTCGCCTCTGCCTCAACTCGATTCCGCCTCCCCCGGGCTGGCAAGTTGGGCGAAAAGCCTTATAGCCATGCCGATACAAAAACCCGTCCAGCCAGGAAACGCCGCATGAGCATGACCAATGAAATCCATGTGCCCTCGAAAGAGGTCATTGAGCGCATTCTGTCGATGGAGCTCGTGCGCGTGACTGAACGCGCAGCGGTTTCAGCCGCACGCTGGCGCGGACGGGGCGATGAAAAGGCCGCCGACCAAGCGGCCGTGGATGCCATGCGCCGCGAACTTAACAAGCTCCCGATTGATGGCACCATCGTGATCGGCGAAGGCGAACGCGATGAAGCGCCCATGCTCTTCATTGGCGAGAAGGTCGGCAATGGCAAAGGCACGAAGGTCGATATCGCAGTCGATCCCCTCGAAGGCACAACACTTTGTGCGAAAGACATGCCCGGCGCGATTGCCGTGATGGCCATGGCGCCCGCAGGCTCGCTGCTTTATGCGCCCGACGTTTACATGGATAAAATTGCGATTGGTCCGGGCTATTCAAAAGGCGTTGTCGATCTTGATGCGACACCCGCCGACAATATCCATGCGCTTGCAAAAGCCAAAGGCGTGAAGCCGAACGAGATTAATGTTCTCATTCTTGATCGTCCGCGTCACGCCGCATTGATTGACTCAGTGCGCAGTACCGGCGCTTCCATCCGCCTCATCACCGATGGCGATGTGGCGGGTGTGATTTTCACCGCAATGCAAACGGTCACCGGCATTGATCTTTATCTTGGTAGCGGTGGCGCACCAGAAGGCGTTCTTGCGGCGGCAGCGTTGCGCTGTGTGGGCGGTCAGATGCAGGGGCGTCTTATTCTCGACACTCCCGCCAAAGTCGAACGCGCGCGCGGCATGGGCATCAGCGATCCAAAGCGCAAATATGATATGGAAGAGCTTGCGTCCGACGACGTGATCGTTTCAGCGACCGGCGTGACCGATGGCGCGTTGATGCATGGCGTACGGTTCAAAGGCGATGTGATTGAAACGGAAACAATCGTCTATCGGTCCATCACTGGCACCGTGCGCCGCATTCATGGCGAGCATCGCGAATTGTCGAAGTTTCTTCTCGATTAAAGAACGTTCGTTCCCGTCATTGCGAGCGAACGCGAAGCAATCCAGTTGATGGTAAAAATAGAAGGCGCGTTGGAACCGTTGCGTGCATACGGTGATCTTTAGCTGGATTGCTTCGCTCTTGCTCGCAATGACGATAAGGGTGCAACGCGCCCTAAGACCTACTGCCTAAGCCCTAAGTCCTACTTCAATCCCAGCATCAACTTCAAATTCTGCACGGCGGCACCGGATGCGCCTTTGCCGAGATTGTCGAGCTTTGCCACAAGCACTGCTTGCCGATGTGTTTCATTTGCATAGACGCGGATTTCGAGTTTGTCTGTGTTATTTAATGATTCAGCTTCAAGCCTACCTGATGTAATGCTCGCATCATTCAACGGCACAACGCGCACGAGGTCACAACCTTCATAACGATCAACAAAAGCGGCATGAAGATCAGCAGCTTTCGGTCTGCCATCCAACGCATCGAGATGAAGCGGCACGCTCACAAGCATGCCTTGTCTGAAATTGCCAACAGACGGCACAAAGATCGGACGCTGATCGAGATTGGAATAGGTCTGCAATTCGGGCAGATGCTTGTGCGTCAATCCCAAACCATAAAGCTCGAAATGCGGCGCGGTGCCGGCTTCGTAAGATTCGATCATGCTTTTGCCACCACCCGAATACCCTGAAACCGCATTCACGGTGACGGGATAGGACGGCAAAATGAATCCCGCATCCACAAGCGGGCGGATGAGCGCAATACCACCTGTCGGATAACATCCGGGATTTGCCACGCGATGCGCGCCTTCAATCATATCGCGTTGGGTCGGA
>RFXE01000143.1 GCA_009921785.1 Alphaproteobacteria bacterium | reverse complement strand
GCGTTTCGCATGATTGTTACAACATAGACGCTATACATAGCCCATCAATGTGCTGATCTGCAGCGCATGTGATTTTACAATCTTGCCTAAGCGATCCAAATCACGGGCGGATTGATTTTGCTTCATGCCTGTCACGCTGACAGCGGCAATAATGGTACCTGAGCGATCAAAGATGGGTGCGCCGATACAGGCAACCCCAATATTATCTTCTTCATTATCGAGGGCGTAGCCGTGCAACCGCGCTTGTTGCAAATCAGCAAGAAGCGCCTTTGCCGTTGTTAATGTTTTCGCTGTACGACGCGGCAGGCCTATGCGCTTAGCAATTTCACGAACTGCGCTATCTTTGGCATGAAATAAAAGCGCTTTGCCGAGAGAGGAGCAATGCGGCAATTCGCGTTGTCCGAGTGACGCGGTCATGCGAAAAGGGCCGGGCGGATCAACTTGCGAGATCGTCACGGCATAGCCTTCATCCGAAACAGCAAGTCTTGCAGTCAATCCCGTTTCTCTTGTGAGTTGTTGCAAAACGGGATCAGCAACCTGACCAATATTGAGATCTGAGGGCATGCGTCTGCCAAGCTGCGCAAACGCATGGCCGAGCCGATAACGCCGATTATTTCCCTCACGAAGATCGGCAACAAAATTACGCGCGACCAATGTTTGCAGTAAAAGAAATGCGGTGCTTTTTGAAATGCCTGCGGCTTTGGCAATATCGCCAACAGCAAGCCCTGGTTCGGGCGCATTACCAAGAATCGTCAGCAGATCTAAAGCGCGACCGACGCTACGCAATGTGCCTTGCTCGTCATTTTTTTCCGTTCTGCGTGGCACAAGGGGAGCCCCGATTGACAAAGGAGAGGGTTCGACCTTAACGTTCTGCATAATAAAATCAAGTTCAGTAATGCTGAACACATAAGACACCAGAGGGCGAGGGAGCGACGGCCATGGCGGAGCGGCGCAAGCTGAGATCTGAAGCCTGGTTCGGTGGATCGAGCAAAGATGCATTTATGCATCGCAGCTGGATGAAGAATGAAGGTTTGCCCTCCGACCTTTTTGATGGCCGTCCGGTTATCGGTATCTGCAACACATGGTCGGAACTCACACCGTGCAACGCGCATTTGCGCGATCTTGCCGAGCGTGTGAAACGCGGCGTTTATGAAGCGGGCGGCTTTCCGCTTGAATTTCCCGTCACATCTTTGGGTGAATCCAATATGCGGCCAACAGCCATGTTGTTCCGCAATCTTGCGTCCATGGATGTTGAAGAATCAATTCGTGCCAATCCGATTGATGGTGTCGTTCTCTTGGTTGGGTGCGATAAAACAACGCCCTCTTTGGTAATGGGCGCGGCGTCGTGTGATTTGCCCACAATCGTTCTTTCCGGCGGACCCATGCTCAATGGTGATTATCGCGGCGAGAAAATCGGTTCTGGTACGGTTGTCTGGCGCTATCACGAGGAAGTGAAAGCGGGCCGAATGAGTGTGGAGTCATTCCTCGCGGCCGAAGCCGGAATGAGCCGCTCTGCGGGCAGTTGTATGACAATGGGCACGGCCTCAACCATGGCCAGCATGGTCGAAGCGTTAGGCATTGCGCTGCCTGATAATGCGGCTTTGCCTGCGGTGGATGCACGACGCAACGCGCTTGCCCAGCTTACCGGTCGCCGCATTGTAAAGATGGTCCATGAAGATCTTGTTCTTTCAAAAATTCTGACAAAGACCGCGTTTGAGAATGCCATTCGCGTTAACGGTGCGATTGGGGGCTCCACCAATGCAGTTTTGCATCTGATTGCGATTGCCCGGCGCATAGGCGTTGATCTCACATTGGCGGATTGGGATCGCTGTGGACGAGGCGTGCCGACAATTGTCGATTTGCAACCCTCGGGTCGCTTTTTGATGGAAGATTTCTGTTATGCGGGCGGATTGCCCGTGGTCATGCGCATGCTTGCTGAAAAGGGTATTATTGATCGTGACGCGCTGACAGTGACCGGACAATCTGTGTGGGACAATGTAAATACGGCCGAGAACTTTAACAAAGAGGTCATTCGCGACTTTGATCAAGCGCTCGCGCCTGAGGGCGGTATTGCCGTTTTGCGCGGTAATCTTGCCCCCAATGGGGCTGTGCTCAAGCCCTCAGCGGCAACAGAAAGACTAATGGTGCATCGGGGACGCGCGGTCGTCTTCGAATCGATTGAAGACTACAAGAAGCGGATCATCGATCCCGATCTTGATATTGATGCGTCATCCGTCATGGTTTTGAAGAATTGCGGCCCGCGTGGTTATCCGGGCATGGCGGAAGTTGGCAATATGGGTCTTCCTCCAAAACTTCTCGCGCAAGGTGTTGAAGATATGGTGCGCATTTCGGATGCGCGCATGTCGGGTACCGCTTATGGCACTGTTGTTCTCCATGTTGCTCCTGAAGCCGCTGCCGGTGGTCCTTTGGCGCTTGTGCGTGAGGGTGACATGATCGAGCTTGATGTGCCTAATCGTCGCCTTCACCTTGATGTGTCGGATGAAGAGCTAGAACGGCGCCGCGGGTCATGGCGTGCGCCTGAACCGCCGAATTCCGGCTATCAAAGTCTCTACGTATCAAATGTTCTGCAAGCCGATGAGGGTGCCGATTTTGGCTTTCTTCAAGGGCGTCGCGGAGCTGGCATTCCGCGCAATTCACATTGAGGAGAAAATCACATGCGCCTCATCCAATATAAAACAAAGTCAGGTTCGCGTGGCGTTGGTGCTGTTGATGAGACAACGGGGCGTGTGCAGTCAGTCAATGGGTCCGAGAGTGTTTATGCGCTCGCTTTGTCCGCCATAAATGCAAATCATTCGCTTGAAGCGGAAGTCAAATCACATGGCTTTGGTGAACAAGTTGATTATGATGCGTTGATCAAAGAAAAGCGATTATTGCCGCCGCTTGATCATCCGGAACCTACACGTTTCTGGATCACCGGCACGGGTTTGACTCATACCGGTTCGGCGCAAGCGCGCGATAAAATGCATGATCTTCAACATGGCAGCGACAAAGACCTCACAGATTCGATGAAGATCTTTCGCATGGGCATTGAAGGCGGCAAGCCGAAAGAAGGTGAAGTCGGTGTTCAACCGGAATGGTTTTACAAAGGCGTCGGCACCTGTGTCGTTGCACCTGAGGAAGATATACCGTCTCCTTCATTTGCCTTGGCTGGTGGCGAAGAGGCGGAGATTGTCGGGCTTTATATCGTTGGCCCCGACGGCAATCCTTGGCGGATTGGTTATGCGCTCGGCAATGAATTTTCAGATCATGTGACTGAGGCGCAGAATTATCTTTATCTTGCACATTCAAAACTGCGCGCTTGTTCAATTGGGCCCGAGCTCTTGATGGGTGATTTGCCGGAGCATGTCGAAGGTGAAGTGCGCGTCGTCCGCAATGGCGCACCGCTTTGGCGCGGCGAGTTTTTAAGCGGCGAAGGCAACATGTCTCACTCGGTGCGTAATCTCGAGCATTACCATTTTCGCTATGACATGTTCCGTCGTCCCGGCGATCTCCATGCCTATTTCTTTGGCGCAGCGATTTTGAGTTGCGCGAATGGCGTAAAGACTCAGTCCGGTGATGTCTTCGAAATCGATGTTCCGCAATTCGGCCGTGTCTTACGTAATCCGATGCGGGTGCAAAGCGCGAAGCCCTTCACAATGCGCCAATTATAAGTGCTTCCTTTGCTGATATAGGGATAAATGAATGGGATTGCGTTTTGCGGTGGATACGGGCGGCACATTCACTGATCTGATGGTGTCATCAGATGAGGGGACACTTTCGATGCATAAAGCATCGACGACACCTAAGGATCCGGTGAAAGGCGTCATTGATTCTCTGGCACTCGCGGCAGAAGAGTCAAAGCAATCTCTTTCGGACTATCTTGCGCGTGGAGAATTGCTTGTTCACGGAACAACGCATGCGATCAATGCCATTGTCACAGGCTCAACCGCGCGCACAGCATTTCTCACGACGGCGGGGCATCCCGACACGCTTGTCATTCGCGAAGGCGGGCGGATGGAGCCCTTTAATTTTACGGTTGCCTATCCTGAACCCTATATCCCTCGCGAATTGACCTTTGAAATACCGGAGCGAATTGCGGTTGATGGCTCCATCAAGACCGCGCTTGATGAAGGGGCAACGCGGCGTGTTCTTGAAACACTTAAAGCGCGTGGCATCGAGGCGATCGGTGTGTGCTTTTTATGGTCGGTGGTTAATCCCCTTCACGAAGAGCGTGTTGGTACGTTGATCGAAGAGATTCTACCCGGCGTCCCTTATACTTTGTCGCATAAGATTAATCCGTCGATCCGTGAATATCGCCGCGCCATCTCGACCTGTATCGATGCCTCATTGAAGCCAATCATGGGCGCTTATATGCGCGGGCTCGAGTCCCGCTTGCGTGATGCCGGTTTTTCAGGGCGCGTTCTAGTGATCACATCGCAGGGCGGTGTGATGGATGCGAAAGATGCCGCTGATGCACCAGTGAATCTCATCAATTCCGGTCCGAGCATGGCGCCTGTTGCCGCAAAGGCCTATGCGGCGGAAGGTCGTGCGGACACTTTGATCGTTGGTGATACGGGTGGCACGACATTCGATGTGTCGCTGGTACGCAAAGGTCGCATTCCGCGCACGCGAGAAACATGGCTCGGCCAACCTTTCCGCAGTCACATGACGGGCATGCCTTCAGTTGATGTGAAGAGCATTGGCGCAGGTGGCGGCTCGATTGCCTATGTCGATAAAGGCGGATTACTTCATGTCGGTCCTATCAGTGCGGGAGCGGTGCCGGGACCTGTATGTTACGGGCGCGGTGGTACACGACCAACAGTAACGGATGCTGCTCTCGTATTGGGCTTTATTGATCCGGAATTTTTCCTCGGCGGAAAAATGGCGCTTGATCGCAAGGGCGCGGTTGATGCGATAAGACGCGATGTGGCCGATCCGCTTCATATGAGTGTTGAGGC
>RFXE01000142.1 GCA_009921785.1 Alphaproteobacteria bacterium | reverse complement strand
TAATTTGTGCTCAACCAGTTGAGCTCCGGAACATTGAGGAGTGTTAATCCCTCACCCATAAAGGCCGCCTTGTTCTTATGAAGAAGAATGCGCGGAAAGATTCCGAAAGCGTCGCTAGAAAGAACAACCTGGCGGGCAGCCTCCAACGTGTGGAGGGTAATCGGGGCGGACAGTGCTTTTGATCCTTGCGTACTCACCCCGAAAACAGCGCTTTGGCCCCCCACCCGTTCGAGGACCCAGTGCGAGGGGTAGGTGCCGCAATAAGAATAGTTTGAAAGTTCCGCCGCCGTGATTTCGCGCTTGGTCGCTAACGGATGACTTCTGCGAACATATATTCCACATGAATGCGCCGGTAATTTCTCGACTTCAAGTTGGCTATTTTGCCGGGCTGCTGAAACGTCAACGATTCCAATATCAATTTTGCCCGAAATAAGCGCTAGCATGGTGTCGCGCCAGTCTCGTTCGATCAGATCAATAGCAATCGACGAGTTTTGTTGATGAATTTGCGCGATGGTCGTGTAAATCGATAACAATGGCGCATAGGTTCCTACACCAACAATGACTTTGCCCTTAAGTGTGGTTTTCAGATGATCAATATCAACGAGGATTTCCTCGAGCGGTATACTTAGGGTTTCGTGGCGTTTTATAAACACTTCGGCAAGCGGCGTAGGGACCAAGCCCTTCTCGTTCGCCTCAAAAAGCCTTCCGCCGATTTGTTCTTCCAGTGCTTTGATGGCGCGCGATAGGGCTGGTTGGGACAGCCCAAGCGATTTCGCGGCGAGGGTAAAGCTACCATACCTATGGACCGCCTCAACGAGCTCAAAATGACGCAAGGTTAGGTGCATATCAGGGCAACATTGTTTCTATAACTATTTTTCATACTAAGATACTCGGAATTCATAATATACCTGTCATATACCCGTCATATATCTTAATGCAAAAAATTCATTATTAATCTCGGCTAGCGCGTCGTTAGGATCATTTTCAACAAATGATTTCGGACATCTTATAATGCGCCAAAAAAAATTGCAGCCCTCTAAAGAAGCCCGCCAAGTCTTAGATCTCTTAGATCATAGGGCATATTCCAATGTTAGGATATCTATAGAGTCGCCAGATATTCCGTCCGATGAAGAGCGCTTTGATCGCGCTGTGATGGATTATTATCAATCAAAAAGCGTTGAGGCCGATCATGGCTTTTTTGATGCCATTGCCGAGAATGCTTTGCAGTCTGAAAAATCAGCACAAAAAATATTATCAATGCCTGCAACGTCAGCACGTCAGGTTTTAACAAAATTATCCATTCTTGATGCCGAACTCCTTTCTGATCTCGATTGTGAGGCGCCTGTCGAGCGGCGGCATATTGTTGCTTTCGCCACACTTAAAGTTGATATCGTGAGACTTCTTGCGCAAAAAGAATCTTGATTGATGCGTTTATAGTTTTGATGACTCTCTTCGCCACACGGCAACATTTCTCAAGGACTCAACAAATAATCGCACGTCCTGTCGGTCGAGGATCGTTTTGCGAACAATCAAATCGACATAAACAGGGTAGCGTTTGATGTTTTCATCATTCAATTGAATAATGAATCCGGCATCCACTTCCTCTTGAGTGAGAATTGGGGGAAGGCGTGCAACGCCTTCGGACCGTCTTAGGACGTCGATTACCCCGTCAGTCGTGTTAATCACGATAGCGCATTGCATCGATCGGGTTGAGGGATCATATGTTCCGAGGCGCCCCGGATTGCCCTCGAGAATATCGGTAAATGGGGGGAGCACGAAATTACCCACCATGGGATAGTTCCGAAGATCGTCCAACGTTACAAACGCTCGATGAGCAAGAGGATGACTGGGCGACGCAAAAAAACGATTTTCAAAGTACCCAACCGGTTCAACATGAAAATCTGCGGGAATGTTGAACTCATTCGGTGACGCGAGGCCTATATCGGTTGCCCCCGAGAGAAGATTGGTTTCAAGATTTTTCACGTTAAAATTAATCTCAGCCTGAAATGCCGGACTTTGTGTGGTTACAGCGGCTAAAGCGGGAGTGACCCATAACGCGCCTGTTCGAAAGCCACATTGGATATTGAGGGGCTTCGATGACGGAGCGGAGCGCGCGTGCGCGCGCGATAAAGGGTTGAACAAAAGCGGTCGGCTCAACCCCTGACTGAGCGCGGGTGAACAGTTTCACGCCAAGGCCATTCTCAATGACCCCAAGGGCGTGGGACAAGGCCGATTGCGAGACGTGCAGTTCGGTTGCGGCTCTGCTGACGGAGCGATGGCGCGCGACAGCATCGACGATTTCTACCTGCCGGATCGATAATTTGGGCTGAGTCATCGGGCTGATCCGAATGGGAAGGCGAGACCTAGGACGGGGCGTCGGCTGAAAATTTTGCCCCCGCCGCGCTGCCGTGGGATAATGGCGGTGAATCGGATGGAATTATGACACAGAAACAGATCAAACGCGGCGACCATGTCTTTTTGGTGGATGGATCGGGCTATATTTTCCGCGCTTTTCACGCTTTGCCGCCGCTGACGCGAAAATCGGACGGATTGCCCATCGGCGCCGTCGCGGGCTTTTGCAACATGCTGTGGAAGCTGATGCGTGACTCCGTTGCCGGTGAGCGTCCCACGCATCTCGCGGTAATCTTCGACCATTCCTCCGAAACCTTCCGTAACCGACTTTATTCGGACTACAAGGCGAACCGCACCGAGCCGCCGGAGGATCTCCGCCCCCAGTTCAAACTCATACGTGACGCGGTCCGGGCATTTGATCTTCCGTCTATCGAACAGAAAGATTACGAGGCGGATGATCTGATTGCAACCTATGCGCGCTTGGCTTCCCAAGCGGGAGCTACAACCACGATTGTCTCCTCCGACAAGGACTTGATGCAGCTCGTTGGTAATGGCGTGTCGCTTTACGATTCGATGAAAGACAAGCGGATCGGTCGCGATGAGGTGATCGAGAAATTCGGTGTTCCTCCCGAGCGTGTTGTTGACGTGCAGGCGCTGGCCGGCGACTCCGTGGACAATGTTCCGGGTGTGCCGGGCATCGGCATCAAGACGGCCGCGCAATTGATCGAGGAATATGGTGATCTTGATCAGCTTTTGGCCCGTGCCGGTGAAATCAAACAACCCAAGCGTCGGGAGTCGTTGATTGAGCACGCCGACAAAGCGCGCATCTCGCGCGATCTTGTGCGGCTTGAAGCGCATGTGCCGCTTGATGTGCCTCTCGATGATCTTGTGCTGCATGATCCCGACCCTCGCAATCTCATCGCCTTTTTGAAAGCGATGGAATTCAACACGATCACGCGCCGCGTGGCCGAAGCCTATGAGGCCGATGCTTCGCTGATCGACGCCGATCCCGAACTCTCCAAAGCCGGCGCCGGAACAATATGGGCGAAGGGGACGACAGAAACTGTCACCTCCGAAAAAAATGACGGCGATGACGCAACGCGCGCGGGATCCTCCGACAAAACATCGTCATCATCCACTGATGTGAAAGGTAAAGCTGCCGCGCCGGGCGCGCAAACGCCGCAACAGCTCGCGAGCCATCGTGTTGCGGAGGCGGTGGCGTCTAAAATTGATCGCTCAGCCTATGTGACCGTGACCGATCTTAAAACACTCGATCAATTTATCGCGGAAGCACACGAAGCAGGTGTCGTTGCAGTTGATACGGAAACCAGCGCGCTTGATGCGATGGCGGCAGATCTTGTGGGTATTTCGCTTGCAACGCGTCCGGGCCGTGCCTGCTATATTCCGTTGCAGCATCGTAGCGAAGGATCGGGCGATCTTTTTGGCGGCAATGATTTATTGCCCGGACAAATTCCGGTGCGCGATGCAATCAAACATCTAAAGCCCCTGCTTGAAGACAAGTCGGTTTTGAAGATTGGTCAAAATCTCAAATATGATTGGCTCGTTTTGAAACGCCACGGCGTTGAGGTCGCGCCTTTCGACGACACGATGTTGCTCTCTTATGTGCTTGATGCGGGGCGCGGCTCGCATGGCATGGATGAATTGTCGAAGCGCCATCTGGGCCATGAAACCATTCCCTTCTCGGAAGTGGCAGGGTCAGGTAAAAATTTTATTGGCTTCGCGCGTGTGCCGCTTGATAAGGCGACAGCCTATGCGGCTGAGGATGCCGACGTGACGTTGCGCTTGTGGCGCGTGTTGAAGCCGCGTCTGGTCGCCGAGAAAATGACCACGGTTTATGAGACACTCGAGCGGCCTTTGCTTGATGTGCTCGCCCGCATGGAACGGCGCGGCATATCAATTGATCGGCAAATGCTTTCGCGCCTCTCAGGTGAATTCGCGCAGATCATGGCGCGGCTCGAACATGAAATTCACGAAGCGGCGGGCGAGACCTTCAACCCCGCATCCCCCAAACAATTGGGCGATATTCTATTCGGCAAAATGGGTATTCCGGGCGGCAAGAAAACCGCAACCGGCGCATGGGCAACAGGCGCGCAGATTCTTGAGGAGCTCTCCGATCAAGGTCATGAATTGCCAAAGCGTATTTTGGAGTGGCGGCAAATCTCCAAACTAAAATCGACTTATGCCGATGCGCTGCCGGATTTTGTGAACGCGGAAACCAAGCGTGTGCATACGAGTTTCTCGCTTGCTGCCACCACAACGGGACGCCTCTCGTCATCCGAGCCGAATGTACAAAATATTCCGGTGCGTACCGAAGAAGGCCGCAAAATCCGCGCAGCCTTTGTTCCGATTGCAGGCCATAAATTATTGAGCGCTGACTACTCGCAAATTGAATTGCGTATTCTCGCGCATATCGCCGACATCCCCGCTTTACGCAAAGCCTTTGCGGAAGGAATCGATATTCATGCGATGACGGCATCTGAAATGTTTGGTGTGCCGGTGAAAGATATGGATCCGATGATCCGCCGTCGCGCCAAGGCAATCAATTTCGGCATCATTTACGGCATATCGGCCTTTGGCCTTGCCAATCAATTGGGTATAGGCCGCGAGG
>RFXE01000141.1 GCA_009921785.1 Alphaproteobacteria bacterium | reverse complement strand
CGCCGCGCGGAAGTTGACGCCTTGCTTAATCGGTAAACATGATCACTTTGCAATGAATTACGTCTGCGGCGAGACGAGTGCTTGCCCCTGTCGTGAAAAAATCGCAATCTGTTTCATGATCTAAAAATGTCGCGTGGCGCGAAGCGTCTGAAAGCGTCGAAGGATTTTGGGGAGTAGACCACCATGGCAGGATTGGCGTTGCGCAAAGTGCGCAAATCATTCGGCAATGTCGAAGTGATCCGAGGCGTTGATCTCGATATTGCCGATGGCGAGTTCTGCGTCTTTGTTGGTCCGTCAGGCTGCGGGAAATCGACGCTTCTACGCATGGTCGCAGGCCTTGAAGAGATGTCTGGCGGCGTCATTGAGATTGGCGGCAAGGATGTGTCGCCATTGCCGCCCGCAAAGCGCGGCATTTCCATGGTGTTCCAATCCTATGCGCTTTATCCGCATATGACGGTGCGTGAAAATATTGCCTTTGGCTTAAAAATGGCGAAAACGCCAAAAGCTGAAATCGATGCGCGTACGAGCAAAGCAGCTGATCTTTTGCAGCTTAAAGATTATCTCGATCGTCGCCCCGCTCAACTCTCTGGTGGTCAACGTCAGCGCGTTGCGATTGGTCGTGCGATTGTGCGCGAGCCGGATGTGTTTTTGTTTGACGAGCCTTTATCAAATCTCGATGCCGCTTTGCGCGTGCAGATGCGCATCGAAATCGCCAAGCTGCATAATGATCTGAAAGCTACGATGATCTATGTCACGCATGATCAGGTCGAAGCCATGACCATGGCTGACAAGATTGTCGTGTTGAATTCAGGCCGCATTGAACAAGTGGGCAGCCCACTTGAGCTCTATCATCGTCCGAATAATCTCTTCGTTGCGACCTTTATTGGCAGCCCGAAGATGAATCTAATGCCGGGCGAAGTGACGGATGTCGCGAATGGTTTGGCGAGCGTGTTGTTGCAAGGCGGCGCAACTGTTGCGGTCGATACGCATGGCAAGACTTTACCAAAAGGCAAAGTGACACTCGGCATTCGCCCCGAGCATATTGAATTGGTTGCAGCAGGTGCTCCAAACTCGCTACTAGGCAAGGTAACACTCTCCGAACATCTTGGGGGTGAAACGATGCTCTATGTCGAGACAGGCGCTCTCGCTCAATGTGTTGTGAAGGCGGATGGCCTCGCACGGCAGAAAATCGGCGAGGCTGTCACCATCGCTTTGCCGTCAAATGTTTGCCATCTATTCGATGCTGACGGCCGCGCGCTCGTTAATGGCTCATTGATCTGAACCATCAACAGCATCACTCATTTTTCATAAAGATCACGGTCGAGGTTGAATTTAGCATCAACCGCTGTGATGGCTGTCGTGAGCAACGCGCTCAATTGGACGAGATCATTCACATCGCAAACTTCAAGCGATGAATGCGTGTAGCGGCAGGGGAAACCCATATCGATCACCGCGACACCTGCGCCGACGAGCTGCACATAAGAAGACTCTGTCAACGCACCAATATGAACACTGCGTTGCAAAGGAATCTTCGCGCGCTTTGCCGCGCGATCCATCAAGTCAACAATAGCGGGATGCGGAATTGTGCCATTGAGTGTTCCGCGACCATGGAAACTGTAAAGGCCCATTGCGGGGCCACCACCGAGTTTGATGTCGCCGCGCGAAGCCATATCAGGCGTGTCATTGGCAAGAATAAGATCAATTTGAATCGCAATATCGGGCATCAAAGTTTGCGCGGCTGTTACGGCACCGCGCAGATTGAATTCTTCTTGCACCGAGAAAACGATATGAACCGTAGGGCGCTTTTTTGAGTCAAGCAAAGCACGTGCGACTTCGAGGATAACCGCGCAGCCCGCGCGATCATCAACCGCGGTACCCGCGATACGATCATCCGCCAATTTGACGATATGCGGACGATAGACGACAGGCGTGCCGATATCTATGCCCGCTGCGAGAACCGCTTCCGCAGATGTAAAGCCAGCATCGATATAGAGCTCTTGATAAGGCACAACGCGATATTTTTCATCTGGCGTTGTGGCGTGATGACTTTTGTTTGCGATCAGGCCTGGAACATCTTTGCCTTCGCTTACACACAACAAGACTTCTTGTGATGCAAGCGCGCGTTCGGGCACACCGCCGACACGCTCGACACGAATCAAGCCATTCGATTCGATTTTGCGAACCATCAAGCCGAGTTGATCCATATGCGCATAGAGCATGATTTCTGGCGCGTTCTTGTCGCCCTCAATCGTTGCAATTAGATTACCCAGACGATCCGTCCAATGCGCAACGCCCATCGCATCAAGATCGCGCGTGATGTGACGACGCACGCGGCCTTCATAACCACAGAGACCGGGGATCATCATCAATTGCTCAAGCGTTTGCGCGAGGCGCGCTTTCGGCGTTGTAAGCTTTGCGTGCTTGGCCATCCGATCAGTTCTTTCGTGCAGCGCGGGCGCGATCCATAAAATCTTTCGCGCGCTCAGGATCTACAGGCTTCCACGTATCGCCATCAATCTTCAAAGAAGAGCCGACAATGCAGCCATCGGCAATTTTTAGAACATCGGCGATAGTCGCGTGTTTGACACCCGTATTGGCAAGCACGGGCGTTGTCGGCAAAACTTTTTTGACGGATTCAAGATCGGTCATCGCGGCAGCTTCGCCCGTGATGGCACCAGAAACAAGAATTGCATCGGGAATGCTCGAGAACACCGCGCTGCGGGCGCGATCAGCTAAACTGCGACGATCAAGTGAATCAGCAAATTCGGCCGAAACATTATAGAGCATCGCAAGATCGCTGCGGTGAAGACGATCACGATAGCGCATCGCTGCACCTGCATCCGGTGTCCATGGTCCCATATCGGACGCATAGGTGCCGGTGAAAATTTCGCGTACAAAGGCAGCACCAGTTGCGGCGGACAACGCAATCGTGCTCATCGGATCCCACAACACATTGACGCCGAAGGGGACTGTGATTTCGGATTTTAAACGGCCGATCACATAAGCCATGGTTGCAGTGGACGCGCTATCAACTTTGAATTCATAAGGCCGATCATTTTCATTGCCGAACATGATCGCATCAACGCCTGCGGCTTGCAGTGCTTTCAAATCTTTGTGCGCGCCGTCAACAAGTCCTTCAAGCCCCGCTTTTGCATCGAATAAAGGCGCTCCGGGCAGTGCGCCCAAATGCACCATGGCGATCACAGGTTTTTTATCGCCGAATACGGAGCGGAATTTTGCCGTCATGTTATGGAAATCCTGAAGGGGTTACGCGTGAATTACTTTACTGCACCGGCGGTGAGGCCTTTGACGATATAGCGTTCAAGGAAAATGCCAACCAACACCAAAGGTAAGATCGCAGCGGATGAGAGTGCCGCCATCGACCACCAACTGATGCCCTGCGAGCCGGTTTGGCTCGCAACCATGACAGGCAGTGTTCTCGCATTGGTTCCGGTCAAGAGTGCGGCGAAGAAATATTCGTTCCAGCATAGGACGATTGAGAGAATGAATGCTGCCACCAAGCCCGGTAATGCAATGGGCAGAACAATGCGGAAGAACGCGGTCCATACTGTGCAGCCATCAACAAGGGCGGCTTGTTCAAGCTCAACCGGAATTGTTTCGAATTGATCGCGCGTGATCCAGATAACAATCGGCAGAACCATCAATGTATAGACGAGAATAAGCCCCACCATATTGTCGAGAAGCGCGAGTTGCTTGTAGAGCACAAGAAACGGCATCGCGAGGACAACGGGCGGTAGAAGAAGCTGCGAGAGGAAGAAGAAGGAAATATCTTTGTTCCGCCACGGACCGAATTTATAGCGGAAGCGCGCGAGGCCATAGGCAGCCGGCGCACCAATCAAGAGTGCTAAAAATGACGCGCCGATTGAGGCAATCGCGCTGTTTAAAAAGCGCCGCATGAATTCATCACGAACGGTCGAGGTTTCAAAAAACGTATCGGGCGAAAGACCCAAAGAGCGCCAGCCTTTCCAGTCGCCGGGGAATTGTGCCGTGAATGGAATGATATGGCCTTGCGTGACATTCACCGCCGTTTTGAACGATGTCGAGAAGGTCCAATAGATCGGAAAGAGACAAATAAAAGCCCATGTCAGCAAGGCCGCATAGATTAGCACTTGCGTGCTGGCACGGGTCCACGTCCAGGGGCCGATATGTTTCGTCGCAATGCTTTCACTCGCGCTCATGCTGCGGGCTCCCGACGCATATATTTGCCAACCAGATTCAAGAGAAGCGTGATGAAGATGATAATGATGATCAAATAGACTTCGGCGATCATCGTGCCATAGCCGACATTTGATCGATCACGATATTCGCGGAAGATGAAACTCGAAACCGTATCGGTTGCACCACCAGGGCCGCCAGATGTTGTGTTGATCACGATATCGGCGAGTTTCAATTGGAAAATGATACGCAACACAATGGTTGTGATGCTAACCGGCAACATCAGCGGGAAGGTGATGTTCCAAAACGCACGCCAACCTGTTGCGCCATCAACACGCGCGGCTTCTTGAATATCTTTTGGCATCGCCTGAAGTCCGGCAAGCAAAAGAATGATCATGAAGGGAATCCAGACCCACGCATCAAGCGCCATGATCCAGAACCGCGCCATCCACGGATTTGTAAAGAAGGCCGGATTTTCCCAACCAATATGGCGCATCAAAGAGGCCAGCGGACCGAACCGAAATTCCATCAGCGATTTGCCGATCATCCAGCTCACTGCCACGGGTGACAGCATGAAGGGCAAGAGAAACGCGATACGGAAAAAGCGCCGCGCGCGGATATCGGCGTTGAGAAGAAGCGCTAGTCCGAAAGCCAAGGCATATTGGCCCAAGACGCTCACAACATAAAAAACCATATTGCGGAGCGCGTTCCAAAAATAGGGATCCGCAATCAGCGTGCGCAGATTATCGAGGCCATTAAATTTTTGGCCTTCAAACGCACTCAAATTCCAATCGGTAAAAGCGAT
>RFXE01000015.1 GCA_009921785.1 Alphaproteobacteria bacterium | reverse complement strand
GACTTCAAGGCCTTGAACACGGCATCAAAATTGACTTGTCCTGTTCCCGGTGTACCGCGATCATTCTCCGATATATGGACGTGGTTGATTGCTGAAATCGTCTTCCGGATCGCGTCGGGTTGGTTCTTCTCTTCGATGTGGAAGTGAAACGTATCATAGAGATAGCCGTAATTTTTTTCACCCACCCGCGCGACAAGATCTGCTGACGCACTCGCCGTATTCAGAAAATAACATTCAAACCGATTTAATGGCTCAACAGAAAGCTTGAGACCGGCTTTAGCCGCATAAAGCGCTGCAGCTTTATGCACTTCAGCACAGCGATTTTTTTCATCCTCAGTCGGACCCACGCCAGAAAATTCACCAAGAGGTTGGTGAAACGGCCCGCAAAGAATATTCGATCCCAAGGCGGCGGAACAATCAATTGCCCATTTGAGATGATCAAGCGCCCGATCCCGTAACGCCTTATCGGGTGAAAGCGCATTGCCCCCAATCATCACGGTCACCGAACTCGCGCCCATGCCTGCCTGTTTAATTTTTTTGCCAAGCTTTTCGTAATGAGCAACATCGCCCTCAAAGAGAGGAATCTCAACGCCGTCATATCCGGTCGCTTTCAGCTCATCGATGAGATGAAACTGATCTTCACGAACATGTGTGGTCCAAAGAAGGAGATTAAATCCGAGTTTCATGGGTTCCTCCAAAACATTTAAAGAGAGATCTAGCGACCAATCTTGGCGTTGAGCGCCGCAAAGCCACCAACAAAAACATTGTCACCAATATGGGTAATCATTTCATCATCCGTACCGGATGTTACATCGAAATCCGCCCACCATTCTGCAAGCGTCTCATTTCCCACGGTAATGGGCGTCAGCCGTAATGTGGCAACGTAATTTTTAACCGGCATCGGGGATTTCAGAATATTATAAGTAAATGTATGTTTTGGATCATTGAGCGCGAGGAGTTGCTCACGCAAGTGACCGCCGTCTTGAAGATAAAAGCTTCTTACGCATCCAATTGAATCGGACGCACGTCCATCCTCAATCTCACTTTTGGCAATCGCCGGATGCCATGTTGGCAAACCGTTAAAATCACGGATTGTCGACCACACTTTTCCAATCGGCGCATGAATGACCGCACTACGATAGGTTCTTGCCATTTCACCCTCCCCGTTACCGTTTGCTTTTAGAATTGAATCTTTTTGAAATTCTGGGTTTGCTTTGTAAGCGCTTCTTCAACCGGCAGGCGCTCCATACTGCTCGCACCATAGAAGCCGTGACATGTTTTTGCGTGCTTCAAAATATAGGCGGCATCATCCGGCATAGCGATGGGACCACCATGGCAAAGCACAATAACATCTTTCCGGACTGAGATCGCTGCATGAGCGATCGCGTCTATCTCGATTACGCATTGATCAAGTGATTTCGATGATGTCGCGCCAATGGACCCGCCTGTCGTCACGCCCATATGGGCGACAATGATATCAGCGCCTGCCTTGGTCATAGCGACCGCTTCATCAGGGTTGAACACATAGGGCGTGGTCAAGAGATCAAGGCTATGAGCTAGTTTAATCATATCAACTTCGCACCCATAGCCCAAACCCGTCTCTTCAAAACTTGCGCGCATGACGCCGTCAAAAAGACCAACGGTTGGAAAATTTTGCACGCCGGCAAAGCCCATTGCTTTTAATTCGCTCAAGAATTGCGGCATGAGAACAAACGGATCTGTACCATTCACACCCGCCAAGACCGGCGTATGTTTGACCACGGGCAAGACTTCGCGGGCCATATCTTTGACAATCTCATTGGCATTGCCAAAGGCCAGCAAGCCAGCGGCTGATCCGCGGCCGGCCATTCGATAGCGGCCTGAATTATAGATAATGATAAGATCAATCCCCCCCGCTTCTTCACATTTCGCGGAGAGGCCTGTACCCGCACCGCCGCCAATGATGGGGATTTTTTGTTCAATCATCCCTTGGAATTTTTTGAGAAGTGTCTGACGGTTGGGTATTGTCATGAATATTACTCAATGCCTTTGATGGAGGGACGCTTTGATAAGCGCGTGTGAAAATTCCAGAGCGTTGATATGATAAGGAAGGCGCTCGCATTTTTTGTTCGATGTTGCGGTCAAATGGGTTTCAATCGTCGAGAAGAGCGCTTCATCAGCCACTGGGTCAAAAAAGGCTTTGCCTTCATCATCCAGCATCGAAATGCCTTTGACGGGCAATAATAGATGGACTGGTCCATGACATTGATTGAGCTTCTCGGCAATGAACCGGCCAATAGCTCTGCATTCATCCGGCGTTGTGCGCATCAATGTGACTTGCGGATTATGATGATAGAAGAGTCGATCTTTGAATTTTGAAGGCACGGTATCCGGCGCACCAAAATTTACCATATCGCAGGCCCCAACGGATCCCACATAGGGAATTCCGGTTCTGATCACCGCGCCCAGTCGATCGGGTCCGGCCGTTAATACGCCACCACATAATTCATCAGCAATCTCGGTTGTTGTAACGTCGATCAGCGACGAAATCATGCCGCTATCGACGAGCTTTTCCATCGCACGCCCGCCAGAGCCCGTTGCGTGAAAGACGAGACAATCGTGAGTGTCCTTTAATTGGTCAACGATAGACGTGACACAGGGCGTTGTGACACCAAACATTGAGAGGCCAATCACAGATCGCTGATCCGTCTCTTGACTGCGGGCCTTAGCCATACCGACAATACCGAAAGCGGCATTGCGCAAGATACGGCGGCTCAAACGATTTAAACCAGCAAGATCCGTTACAGAATAGATCATACCCATGTCGGAGATATCGACATAAGGCGCGACATTGCCCGATGTCATCGTCGAAACGATAAGCTTTGGAAATCCAATAGGGAAAGATTTAAATCCGGCCGACACAATCGATGTGCCACCGCCGCCACCAATACCAATTGCTGCATCGCAAGAATTATATGCAGCGCAAAATTTTGCGAAGGCTTCACCCATCGCCGTTACAGCGGGACCCCGATCATGTGTGCCTAACAACGAGGCCGCCGTTGGATCGTGTGATGCTACGTCACGATTGGTGATATCCACAGCAATTGATGCCTTGCCAACACCAAGATCAACAATCACAGGTGTTGCGCCCGCTTCACGGATCACCTGGGCAAGAAATGCCAGTTCTTCACCTTTTGTATCGGCAGTTCCCGCAACAAGTATCCGCGAAGTCATAGTAAACCCCGCATTTTTTTGCTTTGCACAAACGACAATAAAGCCGTGCTTTTCAAGCTTCGGCGTTGATTTTCGCGACAAAAAGAACCGTGTGCGGCAAGCTGCATGCTCCGCAATCCCTCCCTGTCGTCCCGACGAATTATTTTTTCGTCGTGGTGTCTCATTTTGTAAGTTGCAAAAAAATGAGACGGTCGTATCATATGGATATGATGATCTCAGGTCAAGTGATTGCTGACGACAAAAGACCCGTTCGTGGGCCACGCGCACGAACATATAAGGTCATGTTGGAAACCGCTGTGACCATCGCGAATACGGGACGTATTCCTTCAGTCAGCGAAGTGGCTGAAGCCTGCGAAGTCTCGCGTGCTACCGCCTATCGTTATTTTCCAACGCAAGCGTCTCTTGTTAAAGCAATTGTTGTTGAAGCGCTTGGGCCTATTCTCGAATGGTCTTCGTCTTCTTCAGATGCGCTCGAACGCATCGAAGATCTTATGGAGTTTGCCTATCCCCGCATGCAAGCCAATGAAACGCAGCTTAGAGCATCGCTCGCTATGGCGTTTCATGAGGTGGCAAAAAACAAAGGTGCACCGCCTGTTCGCGGTCTACGACGGACACTTTTACAAAACGCTCTTGAGCCCCTCGAGGTCGTTTTGACTAAGACCGAATATGAAAGATTGAAGCAATCGCTTTCATTGGTGTTTGGAATTGAATCAATCGTGATTTTGAGTGACGTCTGGCGTTTACGCGGCGCAAAAGCGGCCGACATCGCAATGTGGACTGCGAAAACGCTCGTCAATGCAGCAATTCAGGAATCTGCGGCTGCCAAAAGGCATCGATCGTTAAAAAAGGGGACGATGCCAAAGCCGTCGCGGGTAAAGCGAAAGGGGGAACGCATTTCATAGATGCGTTCAGCTGCCACCCCTAGAATAATAAATCCGGCAGCGGAGAAAAACGAGGAGGAAACGATGTCGAAACGGACTTTTGCTTCGTTGATGGCGGGCGTGGCGATGACGATTGCCGGCGCATCAGCGGCGGCGGCAGAAGAATTGACGATCTTCTGGGCCGAATGGGATCCTGCAAATTATTTGCAGGAACTCGTCAATATTTACTCCAAAGAAACGGGCGTCAAAGTCACGGTCGAAACAACACCGTGGTCAGACTTCCAAACAAAAACATTCCGCGAGTTTGCAGCGAAGGGCTCAACTTACGACATGGTCGTTGGTGATTCCCAATGGGTGGGCGCGGGTGCAACAGACGGCCACTATGTCGATCTGTCAGACTTCTTCATGAAAAATAAGCTCGCGGATAAGTTCTTGCCTGCAACGGTTGCCGGCTATGCAGAATATCCCGCTGGTTCAAAGAAATATTGGTCAATCCCTCTTGAAGGCGATGCCAATGGTTGGGCTTATCGCAAGGATTGGTTTGAAGATCCCAAGGAAAAAGAAGCCTTCAAGAAGAAATATGGCTATGATCTCGATGTGCCGAAAGACTATAAGCAACTCAGAGACATTGCTGAATTCTTCTATCGTCCTGATCAGAAGCGTTATGGTGTAGCCCTATATACCGATAACTCCTATGACGCGATGGCTATGGGTGTTGAGCAAACCATCTTCTCTTATGGTGGTGATCTCGGTGATTATGCCACATATAAAGTGGACGGAATCACAAATTCAAAAGAGTCGATCGAGGGTCTGAAGGCTTATAAGGAACTTTATAAGTTCACACCTCCAGGCTGGGCGAAGGCCTTCTTCCTCGAAAACAACCAGGCCATCACAGAAAATCTTGCTGCGATGAGCATGAACTACTTTGCCTTCTTCCCGGCTCTTGCCAATCCTGCAACGAACCCGAATGCCAAGGGCACCGGCTTCTTTGCGAATCCGGCAGGCCCAACCGGTAAGCGCTTCGCGGCTCTTGGTGGTCAGGGCATTTCAATCGTCTCTTATTCGAAGAAGAAAGAAGCGGCGATGAAATTCCTTGAGTGGTTCATCAAGGACGAGACACAAAAGAAATGGGCTGAGCTTGGTGGTTATACCTGCTCGACCGCTGTGTTGAAGTCGGCTGAGTTCCAGAATGCAACGCCTTATAACAAAGCGTTCTATGACTCCATGTTGATGGTGAAGGACTTCTGGGCAACCCCAGAATATGCCGAACTTCTCACCTCAATGAACCAACGCGTCTATCCTTTCGTGATTTCCGGAAAAGGTACGGCTGAAGAAGCCCTCAACGGTATGACGAAAGATTGGGAAGCGACCTTTAAGAAATATAAGCGTTACAAATAAGGTCATACCAATAGACTTGCCGGGTATTCTCCCGGGTACCCGGCAAGTTTCATAATTCGCGAAAAAAGGGGAGGATGGCTCGGTGATTGCAACTTTGAAACCAGATTCATCGCATGCGCTTCGCGGCTTAAGCGATTTGAGAATTCGGAATCTCTTTATCATTCCGACAATCATCTTTTTGATCGTATTTAATATCTTCCCGCTGATCTATTCACTCGGCTATTCATTTTATGATTACAGCGCTGCAGGTAGCGAAGAGCCGGTCTTTGTTGGTTTACAAAATTACCGTGATCTCCTCTCTGATCCCAATATTTGGAACAATTTCACCGTCACAGCAAAATATGTGATCATTTCCGTAGGCGGCCAGGTTCTCGTCGGCTTTGGTGTTGCCCTCCTGCTCAATCGGACATTGCCAGCTAAAGGCCTAATCACAACACTTTTGCTCTTGCCGATGATGATGTCGGCCGCCGTTGTCGGCCTCTTCTGGCAATTGCTCTATAGCCCCTCATGGGGCGTCATCAATTATGTATTTGGACTAGGCGATTTCGCGTGGCTTTCAGATGCTGACGCGGCTCTCTGGGCTGTTGCGATAACGGATATCTGGATGTGGGCACCCTTCGTTATGCTTTTATCCCTCGCCGGCCTTTCTGCCGTTCCAAAACATCTTTATGAAGCGGCCTCAATTGATCGCGCCAGCGGTTGGTACACGTTTTCGCGCATCACTTTGCCTCTCGTATCGCCTCTTCTGCTCATCGCTATCATTTTCAGAACAATGGAAGCGTTCAAGACATTCGACATTGCATTTATCATGTCGACGCAACCGACAACGGAAGTGATCGCAATCCGTCTATATAAATTTGCGTTTCAGGAGTGGCAGACGGGTAAGTCCTGTGCCCTCGCCTATATCGTTTTGATTATGGTTGTTGCGATTACGAATATCTATGTGAAATATCTCAATCAGGTGAAGGAGCGCTGAGATGGCCGCAGTCCGTTCAAATGCGCAAAAGATTGGTCATCGCCTCGCCATTGCTGCGGTGATTGCAATTACCATCGTCATGTTATCGCCAATCTATTGGATTGCATCAACTGCCTTTAAGCCGCGTAGTCTCGCGACAACCGTTCCGCCAACGGTCGTGTTTTCGCCTGAAGTAACACCCTTCATCAAGCTGTTCACAAAGCGTGTGCAATTACAAAAAAAGCCTGATCAAGCGACCTATGATGAAGCGCCTTGGTGGGAGAAGAAAATCTATGATGCAGGCGAGCGTGTCTTGAAAGTTGCCGGCGGACCGCAGATGTCTGCCTATCCTAGCCGCTTTCTTAACTCTTTGATTATTGCGGTCACATCTACTTTCCTTGCTGTCGCTATGGGTACAATAACGGCCTATGGATTCTCCCGATTTAAGATTGCAGGTGAAGCAGATCTTCTGTTCTTCATTCTTTCAACGCGCATGCTGCCGCCCGTTGTCGTCGCGATTCCAATGTTTCTCATGTATCGCGTCGTTGGACTCGTAGACACGCATATCGGGCTTATAATTCTTTACACGGCCTTTAATCTCTCATTCTCTGTTTGGCTGATGAAGGGCTTTATGGATGAAATTCCGAAGGAATATGAAGAAGCGGCTCTTGTCGATGGATACACCCGCATTGAAGCCTTCTTCAAAATCGTTCTTCCCGAAGCCGCAACCGGTATTGCGGCTACAGCCGTGTTTTGTTTTATCACAGCCTGGAACGAATATGCCTTTGCTTTGATGATGACGAATAAGGAAGCGCAGACCGCGCCGCCCTTTATTCCGGCGCAGCTCGGCTCTGGCATAACCGACTGGACGGCGATTGCCGCTGGCACATTGTTATTCCTACTACCTGTATCGATTTTCACCTTCCTGCTGCGCAATCATTTGCTGCGGGGTGTCACTTTCGGCGCCATTCGGAAATAGTGAGGCCCTCATGTCAGATTCATTTCTCGATTTTAACACCAAGGTCATCGTTCCCTTTGCGATGACACTCATGATCGGTGGCTTGATCTTTCTCTGTCAGCCCTGGTTTGAACTGCTTCACGCCTATAGCGTCACGATCACTTTGGTCGGTTTGATTTTATTTACGATCTTTGCGCGCTTTGGGCCGTCCGACAAAAAGGGTGGGCATTGATATGGCCGATATAGTCCTTCGCGATATCGAAAAATATTTCGGTAATAGTTACATTATTCGTAAGCTCAATCTTTCAATTAAGGATCGGGAATTTGTTGTTTTGTTGGGCCCTTCAGGCTGCGGTAAAACTACAACCCTACGCGCCATTGCGGGCCTCGAAGAAATCGATACGGGCGATATATTGATTGATGGCAAAGCGGTGCAATCGCTCCATGCCTCTGAACGTGATATTGCTTTCGTGTTCCAGCTTTTCGCGCTCTATCCGCATCTTACCGCGTTTGAGAATATTGCATTCCCCTTGCGGGCAACCGGACAAGCCCAAAATGTGATTGCTTCGGAAGTGCGTCGCGTGGCGAAGGCCATTGGTATTGAGCATCTTCTTGAGCTTAGACCTTCAGCGCTCTCGGGCGGCGATATGCAACGCATTGCGATCGGTCGTGCGCTTGTGCGGCGGCCGAAGGCCATGTTGATGGATGAGCCTATTGGTGCGCTTGACGCGAAATTGCGCGAAGACATGCGTACGGAGTTGAAGAGACTCCATGTTGAGAATGGTTCAACAACGATTTATGTCACCCATGACCAGATTGAGGCAATGGCCTTGGCGGACCGGATTGCCATCATGAATGATGGTGTGCTGCAACAAGCGGGCACACCCACCGATGTATATCTGAATCCAGCCAATCTTTTCGTTGCCCAGTTTATTGGCTCGCCTGTTATGAACATTTTCGATGCACAGATGGATCAAGGCAAGCTGAGATTGGGGGACACATCGGATTTGATCCCCTTTGGTGGACACTTACCAACGACAAAAGCGAAGGGCCTTAAGCTGGGCATTCGCGCCGAGTCGGTAAAGCTCTCCCATGAGGCAAAAACATCGACAATACCTATGACTGCTCATCTCATCGAACCTTTGGGTTCGCATGATATTGTCGACCTTAAACTCGGCTCAAATTTCTTGCGTGCGCGCACGCCGAGCGGATTTGTTTCTGGCGCTGGTGCTCAAGTCCATGTCGAACTCGATGCCGCGCAAACACATTTCTTTGATAGCGAAACCGGCCTCGTGATGCCGAGAATGAATGGTTGATGCCATGGCCCATGTAAAACTTGATCATATTTCAAAAAATTTCAAAGGCCACACCGCCCTTCAGGATCTGTCTATTGAAATCGAGGATGGACAGTTTTTTGTTCTCCTAGGACCTACTGGCGCAGGAAAAACAACCACACTCCGTCTGATTGCGGGCCTTGAAAAGCCCGATCAGGGAACAGTTTCCATTGATGGCCATGATGTTGGTGCGCTGGGGGCGGCTGAACGCGACGTGGCTCTCGTCCTTCAACAATATTCACTTTATCCGCGTTATACAGTGCGTGAGAATCTCGAATTCCCACTTAAGTCACGTATCCGCCGCATGGGCGCCGAGGAAATAGCCGCGTCTCGATTGGTCGCGCCATTGTACGGCAGCCTAAAATCTTTTTGATGGATGAGCCGCTTTCTAATCTTGATGCCAAGTTGAGAGAGGCACTTCGAGCCGAACTTAAAGATTTGAAATCACGGTTGGGGGCGACATTTCTCTTTGTAACCCACGACCAGATTGAAGCGATGTCCATGGGCGATAAGATCGCTGTCCTTAATCAAGGGCAAATCATCCAGATTGGTACGCCTTACGACATTTATAATCAGCCCAATTCTGTCTTTGTCGCGGGCTTTGTCGGCTCGCCCGCTATGAATCTCTTAAAGGGAACATTGGCCGGCGATCAGATCACCATTGGCCAAAATGCCTTTTCAATCAAAATTGATGCCGCTGAACGTGCGCGACTGGGGTCATCGACCGGTGACATTACCTTTGGCATCCGGGCGGAGAATGTCGCGCTTGCGTCGCAAGGCATTAAGGCAATTGTCCATGACGTTGAAAATCATGGTGTTGAAAAAGTAGTGACGCTCAAAATCGATGATATTCTTTTGCGGGTCACAGTTCCAGCAACCCTACCGCTCCACTTAGAGCAGCACGTCAATTTCGAAATTGATATTGCCAAGATCCACGTATTTGATGGCGTGACAGGCAAGCGACTAAATTAAGATCTCGGCCAAACTAGATCGACTCAACACCTGTCGTCCATCTTGTGACGTGCGTCCTCGAGATGTCGAACTGTGGCTACAAGCGCAGCCAAAGACTCATTTTTATCATCTTTCCGATAGACAAATACGACTTCTAGCCTCAAGTCACGAAATTCAGTAATGTCCAATATCGCAAGATCGCGATTTCTAATTTCATCAGCAATCACTTCATAAGGCATGATGGCTATATGATCGCTTGATTTGATCAGATCATTCATCTGATCCAGCCCATCGACATGAGTTGCGGACAACAGCCAGTCGGGGTGAGACTTAAAATGGTCAATATCAAAATTGCCTGATTCAAGAATTCTCATCAAAACCGGAAAATTATATTCTCCGGCAAGCGGATAAGATTGGAGATCTGCAACATTTGGATTTTTGAGCCGTGTTAGGGGGTGACCGCTTCGACATACAAAATAAGCACGCCAGACGCCCAATGTTTGAATCTTCACGCCTTCGGGCATAAGCGGCAATAAAACACGCATCGTGATCCCAACATCGATGTCATTTTGAAGAAGGCGTCGATAGAGATAAAGCAGATCATGATCGATCGATATGGAGATGTCGGGATAATGAATTGATACTTGCCGTGCGGCCTCATTGATCCAAAGACGGCAACTTCTCATCCCTGCCGCGATGCGCAATGATTGCTGCTTATGTTCTGGAAGATCTTTTGATGTCTTTTGTGAGATGTCGACTTTCGCAACTTCGACTTCATGCAGAATTTGACTGCCATATTTCAAAAAGGGAATTACAAATTTGGTCGGCACCAAACCCGTAGGGGTAGGATTAAACAAAACAACATCTAGGCTTTCTTCGACAGAACGTATACCTCTTGCTATAGAAAGAGCGGAAATCCCTAAAACATTCGATGCTGCGCTAATTGAACCAAGCTTCGCAACAGCCTCAACTATCTCAATCTTATCGAGTTGAAGATCGAACGGATTAGGTTTCTGTTCAACGCTCATTTGTCGAATTCCCAGGCGCGGCGCGGCCCCGTCTGTCCAATCATATCACATTCTTGGGATGTTAAAAGATGGGCTCCTTTGAAAGTCCTTGGTCAATTGGGGACGCCGAATAGGCCAAGAACAAAGTCCTATGCCCTTCGAATCAGCATTGTTCCAAGCCCCCAGCTCAGTCTGGCTAAGCGGGACAGGTCCCGACCTTCGGGCCTCATTTAAATGCGATAAAAATGGCGTGACGCATGGTTCCCGATTTCATCTCTTGGTCGGTGAGTAGTGGCCGTCGTCCCATCCCGCCGCCTAGTACCATTAACTCGATCACACGTATTGAACATATCCGGCAACGCATCGCGTATTTCAGGGAGAACCTACTAGCCATATTTTTCACGCACCGTATTTCAACCTAAGTTTGGTTGCTCAGGAGCTCCAACGCGCGAAAATGTTAAGCTCGTGCATCATGGAACGCAGAGCACATGAATGACCACAGTCAAGCCAACACCGAACAAAATATCACTCTCTCTGGCCTTCATGGCTTAACGGGTATTGCTGCTTATTTCCGTATCCCCGCCGATCCGCGCTTTCTGGCGCGCGAATTAGCCTTGGGCGAACGTGATGCGACCGCTGAAGATGTTGTTCGGGCCGCGAATGTGCTGGGGCTTAAGGCGCGGATCATTCGCGATGCGTCAGTAAAAAGACTAAGCGCGCTACCCATTCCCTCATTGGCTCAAACAAAGGATGGCCACTTTGTTGTATTGGGTGGCCTCTTGCCCAATGGGCTTTATCGTACCGTTGACCCCATCACGCGAGCGGATCAGGAGCGGCCGCTTGAAGAGGTCGCTGCAGCTTTATCGCCCGTCATAATACTCGTGCAGCGAAGGATTGGGGGGCCCGGTATTCACCCTGCCCATTTTGGCTTTGCCTGGTTCCTCCCCTCAATCTGGCGTTATCGCCGTGCGTTATCGCATGTGCTTTTGGCTTCCTTCGCCTTGCAGATTTTTGCCCTCGTCACGCCGCTCTTTTTTCAGGTCGTGATCGACAAAGTATTGTTGCATCGCAGTGCTTCGACGCTGGATGTCATTGTTATCGGTCTCATCGGAATCTCCTGTTTCGATGTGCTCTTACAGTTCTTGCGCAGCTATGCTCTGACGCACACGACAAATCGGATTGATGTTGAACTAGGCCAACGCCTATTCGCACATTTATTACGTTTACCGGTTTCATATTTCGAAACCCGGCCTGCAGGGCAAACGGTTGCTCGCGTGCGCGAGCTTGAGACAATTCGCAATTTTATAACAGGGCAAGGACTCTTTGCCGCGCTTGATCTTGTCTTTACTATCGTCATGGTGGCCGTGCTGTTTTTCTATTCCGTCAAACTCGCTTTGATCGTTATGGCCACAGTGCCGCTTTACATTCTCATTGCCGCAATAATTGCGCCCGCCTTGCGCGAGCGCGTCAAAGAAAAATTCAATCGCGGGGCCTATAGCCAGCAATTTCTTGTTGAAACGATCATTGGCGCCCAAACCATAAAAGCGAGCGCTGTCGAACCCGTGATGCGCGCCGAATGGGAAGAGCGTCTTGCTGCTTATATCCGAACAGGTTTTGAAGCCGCTTTGATGGCGTTTGGTGGGCAAGACGCCATTCAATTGGTGAGCAAATTATCAACAGCTCTACTATTGTTCTTCGGTGCGGTTGCTGTGATGGATGGCGAAATGACTGTCGGCTCGCTTGTCGCTTTCAATATGATTGCTGGCCAAGTTTCACAACCAATTTTACGCCTCTCACAGCTCTGGCAAGATTTTCAACAAGTCGCGATCTCCGTTGATCGCCTTGGTGACATTCTAAATGCTGCGCCTGAGCCCGGAAATGCGGCGATGGCAGCCCTGCCCCCACCTAAAGGCGCGATTGAGTTTAAAAATGTCAGTTTCCGCTATACGCAAGGCGGGCAAGACATCTTAAAAAATATTAACATGTCGATTGAACCGGGAGAAACAATTGGCATTGTTGGTCCCTCTGGGTCCGGCAAATCAACGCTTACAAAACTTGTGCAGCGTTTTTACTTACCCCAAGAAGGCCAAATCCGTATTGACGGATTAGACCTTACACAGGTTGATCCCGCATGGCTAAGACGTCATATCGGTGTTGTACTGCAAGAAAATCTGCTCTTTGCCAAAACCATTCATGAAAATATTGCGCTCGCTAACCCCGCTATGCCGCGGGCAAAAGTGATTGCCGTTGCTGAACTTGCAGGGGCTCATGAATTCATCGCCAAATTGCCTATGGGCTATGACACACCGATCGAAGAACGGGGCACCAATCTCTCCGGTGGTCAGCGCCAGAGACTAGCGATCGCGCGGGCGCTCGCCACAAATCCGCGTATTCTTATTTTTGATGAAGCAACCAGCGCGCTTGATTATGAGAGCGAAGTCATCATCCAGCGGAATATGGCAAAGATTGTGCAAGGCCGGACCGTCATCATCATTGCGCATCGTCTTTCAACAGTGCGGAACGCCAACCGCATCATGGGAATGATTGACGGTCGCATTGTAGAGAGTGGTACCCATGACGAGCTAATAGCTCGTGATAAAGGGCTTTATAAAAAACTCTGGGCAATACAATCTTCAGGAATAGCCGCATGAAAGAACAGGCTGTTCAAACGCCCTCAGCAAATTCTTCGCTGAAGAGGCCCCCCTATTTTTCTTTTATGTCACGAAGCGATCAGGAATTCCTACCGTCAGCGTTGGAAATTCTTGAACGCCCACCCTCCCCTATTGCGCTTTCATTGTTGGTCTCCATTTGCGTTTTGGTCGTCGTAACGCTGGCATGGAGTTGGTTCGGTTACACCGATATTGTTGCCATCGCACAAGGCAAGATTCAGCCCTCCGGCCGCGTTAAAACCGTACAACCTGTTGAAAGTGGCAAGATCGAAAAAATTCACGCCGTTAATGGCCAGAAAGTTGCTGAGGGCGATATACTCATTGAGCTTCAACGCGAAGACGCGCGTGCCGAGGCGCGTGCAGCTGATGCCACCTATTGGGCCGCCAGCGCAGAAAATATAAGACGCCTTGCCGTGGTCGAAGCAGCAAAAAGTAGTGGCGATCGTGCCATGTTGATATGGCCTGCTTTCATTCCCCTTGAGGTTCAAACCCGCGAGGAACAAGTTGCCAAAGCCGATCTTATACAGTTACACGCACAGATATTATCGTTAGACGCACAGCGAGATCAGAAGAAGGCGGAACGAGAGCGCTTAACCAATACGATTAGCGCACAAGAGGCATTGATTGTCATTTTGAGCGAACGTGTTGATATGCGCCAAGCTTTGCAAAACTCAGCATCAGGTACAAAAGCGAGTTTAATCGATGCACAGGAAACACTCGCATATCAAAAAACTTTTCTCGCGACAGAACGCGGACAATTGATTGAAGCTGAGCGTGGCATTGATGCCCTAACTGCAGAGATCAACCGAACGCTTCAAAATTTTATCGCTGAGAATATTTCGAAAGCCTCTGAGTCAAAACGATTGGCTGATGAGGCTCATCCAAGACGAGAAAAAATTCAGGTCAGAATTGATAATCTCACATTGCGCGCGCCTGTATCGGGTGTCGTCCAAGCGTCCTCTGCCGTTAATTCGGGACAAGTGCTTATCGCGGGACAAGAAGTTATGCGCATCGTGCCCGACGGATTAACTTTGGAAGCAGAAGCCTATCTACCCAATAAGGATATTGGTTTCGTGCATGAAGGACAGCATGCCTCCATTAAGATCGAAGCGTTTCCCTTCACGCGCTATGGAACAATCGAAGCGACGGTCCTGCGCGTCGGGCAAGATGCCATTCCACTACCCGAGGCAATTGCATCCGAGAGTAATCCCGGTCAGTCAACAGATCCCAAAGGACCTTTGACCGCACAACGTGTGCAAAATCTTTACTATCCAATTGTGTTAAAACTTGAGCGTTCATCAATTACAAGTGGCGACAAAGAGATCACACTCTCACCCGGCATGGCCGTAACCGCCGAAATCAAAACCGGAGAGCGTCGTTTACTCGATTATTTCCTCTCCCCCTTAAGAGAAGTCTCATCGCAGGCCATAAAAGAGCGATAGTCGGTTCTGCCTATCACCTTGAAGGGCGGGCTGGACCGGCGGACGTGTAAATCAGCAGCAGACCCCTATACCTCATACCTCAACGGCATACCGGCCCTTTCTACGAGCCAAAGGACCGCAAAAGGCTTCTTATCCCCAACCGGCGATGTGTCCCGCCCATTGAAGCCGACGAGCGTCTTGTGCCAATCTCGGTCAAACGCAATTGAGCCATTTTAAGGATCACTGGTGAGTTTCGAGGACCGTATCGCCAAATTGGAGTGCTGGCGGGGGAAGCCAAAGATAGAGCCCCTCTCCGGCGGGCTAAGCACGCGTTCATTCAAAGTCAGTGATTTTGGGGGCGATCATGTCGTCCGCATTGGATCACCATGTCAACCGTAAACAGGAACGTGCTGTATCCTATGCAGCGGCTCAAGCGCAAATTTCTCCCAAGGTTACGTATTTCGAAGATGATCTCCTCGTCATTGATTTCATACACGGTCAAACAATGACAGAAGCAGATATGAAGCCAAATCTTAGGCGAATTATCGATGTCATCCGAAATGTCCATGACACAATGGCGTTACATCTACGAGGATCAGTGAATATTTTTTGGGTCTTTCATGTCCTCCGCGATTATGTGGGACTCTTAAAAGACCAAAGCCAAGATCTGAGTGAGATTGAAAAACTAATTTCAACGCTTGAAAAGCTCCAAGAGCCCTTACCGATCATCGTTGGTCATCATGATCTTCTTCCAGCCAATATAATTGATGATGGCAAAAGACTATGGCTCATTGATTGGGAATATGGTGGGTTTGGCACTGCGATGTTTGACCTGGCCAATATCTCGGCGAATGGAAATTTTGATGCCGATGATGATAGCCATATGCTTGAACACTATTTTCAAGGCAAGAATTCAGAGCCTCTAGTCAAGTCCTTCGATGCAATGAAAATTGCGAGCTCCTTGCGGGAAATGTTATGGGCTAAAATTTCTGCGCACTATCTTGCGCTCCCCGATATTGATTATGCTGCGCATGAGGCGGAGTATAAAAAGCGTTCCAATGCTGCCATTGCCCAATTCGAAATCAGATATGGATATACATTATGACTGGCCCCTCTGTTCCTAAGCACGCTGATATTGTCGTTATTGGGGGGGGAATTATTGGCTGCTCAACAGCCTATCATCTCGCACGCAATCATAAAGCCAATGTGGTGCTGCTTGAACGTGATCGCTTAACCAGCGGATCAACATGGCACGCGGCGGGACTTGTTGGCCAATTACGGTCATCGGCCTCCATTACTCAATTGCTGAAATATTCGGTCGAACTCTATAAAAAGCTTGATCAAGAAACGGGGTTAAACACCGGTTGGAAAATGACGGGCTGCTTGCGGCTCGCAACACATCCAGACCGCTGGATTGAATATAAAAGACTCGCAACAACCGCCCAAAGCTTTGGCCTTGATATGAGCTTGATCTCACCCGCCGAAGTCAAAAAAATGTGGCCCTTGTTGAATACGGATGATTTGATTGGTGCGAGCTGGCTTCCGACTGATGGGCAAGCAAACCCCTCCGACATTGCGCAATCTCTTGCAAAAGGTGCGCGGATGCATGGCGCACAGATTGTCGAGAATGTTCTCGTCAACAATTTTACGCTCGACAAAAATCGAATTAAAACCATATCGACAAATCTCGGCGACATTACTTGCGATAAAATTGTGTTATGCGCCGGCCAATGGACGCGGCAGCTCGCTGAAATGGTTGGCGTCTCCGTGCCGCTTCAACCTGTAAAGCATCAATATATCATCACTGAACAAATTGCGGGCGTTCATAGCGATCTGCCAACCCTTCGTGATCCGGACAAAAGAACCTATTATAAAGAAGAGGTCGGCGGTTTAGTTATGGGAGGAT
>RFXE01000140.1 GCA_009921785.1 Alphaproteobacteria bacterium | reverse complement strand
ATTGAGAATTGTCTCTCCGAACATGAGCCGCTGATTACAGCAGCAGGCGCAGACTCTCTTATTCGTCGTAATGGCTGGATCAAAGCCTGGCGCAGCGAAGCCAAAGGACGTGCTGCCATAGCCGATGCTGAAAAACTGAAAGCATTTGGCGTCACGGCCGAATTTCTTGATCGTGCATCACTCGCAGAACGTGAGCCGCATTTGGGTGACGGCGTCATCGGCGCGGTGCATTATAAAGATCCAGCGAATATATCGGATCCGCAAGGTCTCTCGCGTGCCTATCGCGCTTTGTTTGAAAAGCGTGGCGGTGCCTTTCTTCATGGCGATGCCAACAGTTTACGCCGCGATGGTGCAGGGTGGGTTATTGATACGCCAGTCGGCATGTTGCGTGCGAAAGATGTTGTGATTGCCTTGGGGCCTTGGGCGCAAGATTTTGTAAAGCGCTTTGGCTATGATTTGCCGATGGGTGTGAAGCGCGGCTATCACATGCATTATGCAACAACGGGCAATGCCGTTCTCAATCACACCGTCTATGATGCCGATCATTCTTATGTGCTCGCTCCCATGGCCAATGGTGTGCGTTTAACAACGGGTGCGGAATTCGCACATCGCGATGCCAAGCCGACGCCGGTTCAATTGGAAAAATTAGAACCTAAAGCACGCAAGTTCTTTCCGCTTGCAGAACGCCGCGATCCGCAACCCTGGATGGGATCACGTCCCTGCACAGGCGATATGTTGCCCTTTATCGGCAAGGCGCCACGGCATGAAGGAATGTGGTTTGCCTTCGGCCACGCGCATCATGGCTTGACCATGTCAGCCGTTACAGGTCGTCTGATTGCAGAAATGATTGCAGGCGAAGAGCCCTTTACCGATCCGACGCCTTATCGCGTTGACCGGTTTTAGAATAGAATATTCAATCAAGCGTTATGGTCGGTTGCTTTTTCAAGCACGCTCGCGATCCACTTGTTAAGGCTTAGTCCTTCACGCCGGGCAGCGAGAGCGGCATTGCGGTGAAGTGGGGACTCGATACGTAACACGAGTTGGCCTGAATAGGGTTTTTCTGGTTCTTCGCCGCGGTCTTTGCAATAGGCTAAATAGTCTTGAATAGAGGCGGCAAAAGCTTGTTTTAATTCTTTTACGGATTTTCCCTGAAACGTAATCACGTCACGCAGATTTATAACTTCACCGTGAAACAATTCGGCATCTTCATCATAATCGATGCGCGCTTCATATGATTTGTAAGTCATGCGGTTCATGGATGTATACCGGCTTCCCCTAAAAAGCGGCGTACGGATTTAAGCGCGCCTTTGTCGATTTCCTTTTTCGGATGAGGCCGGTGAAAAACGGCGCGGACGCCGTTTAAGGCAAACCGCATACGTGAGCCACTGCCTTCCGATCGTTCAGCGCCACAGGCGATGAGCAAAGCCTCGACATCCCGCCAAGCAATTGACGCGCGTGGAGGATCGTCAAACACTTGAACAAGAGTCGCTCGATGCACCGACGAGAGATTTCTTAGTATCATATAATGATATCATTGACAAGAAAGGGGCATCTCATATTGCTCAATGATCAGCGGTTAGAAAACCTGTCCTTCCAGACAGGGGGCGTCCCCTCAAAGGGCAAAGCCTCCGCTTCATAAACACCGCGTGCGATGGCGCGGGCCAAAACATCGGCGGCGGCGATGCAAAGTTCGGTAAGCGCGACGGTGCCGCCCGATAAGGGTTTGTGTCCCGTTGCGGCAGTAAAGACTGTATCGCCATCCATCGGCGTATGAGCAGGGCGTACCGCACGCGCCATGCCGTCATGAGCAGCGAGTGCTAACCGTTTGCATTCCGCTTTTGTAAGCACCGCGTCAGTGGCGATGCAGGCGATGATCGTGTTCTCACGAAGCGCGGCGCCTTTCATGCGTGGCACAAGGGCGTCAGCGGGGAAGGGCGCGGGCAAACCGAGACCGCCAAATTCCTTATCCTGTTCGAAAGGCGCGGCCCAGAAATGCGGACCATCACCAATCGTTACAGAACCCACCGCATTCACTGCGACAAGCGCACCAACTGTGAAGCCCGATGCTGTCCGCGCGCTGGCCGATCCCAATCCGCCTTTAAGCGTCGCGGTCGTCGCGCCATAGCCTGCCCCCGCGGTGCCGAGCTTCACATCGTGTTTCGCTGATGTGATCGCCTGATAGCCAAGCTCCCAATAAGGCGGCATGCGGCCCCAATTTTTGTCACCGCCATTCAAGAGATCAAACAGGATTGCTTGAGGGACAATCGGCACGCGTGCAGGGCCGACTTGAAAGCCGCGTCCCTGCGCGACGAGGGCCGCCATCGCGCCGCCTGCGGCATCAAGCCCAAAGGCTGAACCGCCCGAGAGCACAATCGCATCAACATGATCGACGGTCATTTCCGGCTCAAGCAAGGCCGTATCGCGCAAGCCCGGCGCGCCGCCGAGCGTGGCGATTGACGCGACCGCGGGGCGATCAAACACAATCGCGCTCACGCCGGTCGCAGCAGCGGCATTATGGGCCTCGCCGATTTTGAGCCCCGGCACATCGGTAATCAGATTTTTCATCGCGCGGGAGAGTGACGCAGCGCGCGTCTGGGTGCAAGTGTTCCTGATGTTGATCCCTTGCTTGCCGTGGGCTGCCGCCCTATCACTTCGCTATGACCGATGTTTCCTATCCGATGGCCGCTTTCGCCGGCCTTGTTTCTTTTCTAAGTCCCTGCGTCTTGCCGCTCGTGCCGCCTTATTTGTCCTTCATGGCGGGGACAGCGATTGAAGATTTTGCCGCCGGCGGGGAGCGTCGCATGCGGCGCGATGTGCCGCTTGTTGCGCTTCTGTTTGTGCTCGGCTTTTCAACTGTATTTGTTCTACTTGGCGCAACGGCGTCCGTTTTTGGTCAAGTGCTTCGCTCCTATATCGATATCCTCTCGATCGCGGCGGGGATTGTAATCATCGCGATGGGCCTCCATTTCCTCGGCGTGTTTCGCATCGCTTTGTTGTTTCGCGAAAAAAGACTGCAGGTTGAAAAACCTGCCGGACCGCTGGGCGCTTATGTGATGGGTGTGGCGTTTGCTTTCGGGTGGACACCCTGCATCGGTCCTGTGCTTGCGGCCATTCTTGCGGTTGCGGGCTCGGAAGACAGTGTGGGACGGGGGGCTTCGTTGTTAGCCGTTTATTCGCTCGGGCTCGGCATACCGTTTATTCTTGCGGCCTTTGCGATGGAGCATGCGGTCTCATTCATTCGCCGCTTCCGCGCGCATCTCGGTAAGGTTGAAAAGGCGATGGGGCTTTTGCTTGTGATCACCGGAATTGCTTTTTTAACCGGCTCTATGAACATCTTGTCATTCTGGCTGATCGAGACATTTCCGGTGTTGGGCAAACTGGGATAACTTTTCAGAGCTCTAGAAAATCAGATCTTAAGGCAGCTCAGAAAAAGTAATTTTGTCGCCCGATTTTTTCCAAGTGAAGACCGCGTAATCCGAGCGGGTGCGATCGCCTTGTTTATCGAAAGACAGCTCACCAATAACCGTTTTGAAATTTGTCCCTGAACGCATGTCTTCGGCAATCTTCTTCGCGTCCGTCGATTTCACTTTATGCGCGGCGTCGACAAGAATTTGCAAAGCCGCATAGGCATTGAGTGCGTAAGCGTCCGGCTCGATGCCACGCGATTCAAGTTTTTTGACAAGCTCTTTCGCGTCCGGCCGGTTGCGGGGTGTTGAGGGAAACGTCATCACGGTGCCCTCGACCCCTGGTCCGGCAATCAGCGCCAACTCATCCGAAGCAATCGCGTCACCTGACATCAGAACTGTTTTCAAGCCTTGCTCGCGCATTTGCTTGATGATGATGCCAGCCTCGGGATAAGAACCGCCCCAGTAAAGAAGATCAACTTGCTGCGCTTTGAGTTTGGTGACCAGCGGTGAGAAATCTTTTTCGCCAATTGATACGCCTTCAAAAATAACTTCACTCAAACCGAGAAGCGCCATTTTTTTGCGTGTCGCATCGGCTGATGATTGGCCAAAACTTGAGCGGTCATGGGCAAAGGCGATTTTTTTGTTATCAAAATGCTCTTTGATATACCCCGCAGCGACAGCGGCCTGATGATCATCGCGACTTGAAACACGAAACACATTCCAAAGGCCGCGCTCCGTAAATTTCGGACTGATTGCGCTCGGCGAAATCATCAGAATATTTTTGTCTTGATAGAGATCGGACGTTTCAATGCTGACATTGGAATTGCCATGGCCAATGACAAATCTCACGCCATCAGCAATGAATTTGCGCGCAACCGCGATACCTTGTTTGGGATCAGCAAAATCATCGCCGATGGTGAGTGCGATCTTCTCGCCATTCATACCGCCTGACGCATTGAGGTCTTCAACGGCACTTTGGACGCCTTTAAGAATTTGCTGGCCAAGAAAAGACTGCGCGCCGGTCAAAGGCGCCGCAACGCCAATCAGAACATCAGCGCGGGCAGGGGCTACAAATGCTATGAGGCCCAAAAGAGCAAGGCGCACAAAGCGTGTGGCGGTCCGCTCTCTCTCAATTTTCCACCCCGTCAGCATGATTGATCACCTTCTAGAGGCCCAACTCATCACAAAACTATACCATAAAAAAAGCCCGAAGATCAGGAGATCTCCGGGCTTTAATTTTAGCTCAGATCAATCTTACTTGATCGAGTCGTCCTGGGCATACTTGCCGCCCTTGAAGGCGTGCCAAGCATATTTCGGATCGAGAACGTCACCTTTGTTGTCGAACTTGATCTTGCCAACTGGCGTTTCAAGCGCGGTGTCGTTCATAGCAGCGACAACCTTCTTCGAGTCGAAGGAGCCAGCCTTCTTCGCTGCTTCTGCCCAGACCTTTACGGCGACATAGGCATAGAGCGTGTAGGTGGCGACCGGCGTGCCCTTAGCAACGAACTTGGCGCAGATGTCCTTGTTCGCTGGGTTCATGCAGTGATCCGGTGGGTTGGTGAAGATCGCGCCATCAGAAGCGGC
>RFXE01000139.1 GCA_009921785.1 Alphaproteobacteria bacterium | reverse complement strand
TCATCTCCATGTGCGTGACGTGAAGACCGGCAAAGCGGGGCGCGATCTTGCGAATTACCGCGAAGCGGTAAAGCTCATCCGGGACTCAGGGGTCGATACGGTGCTCAATCTCACGGCAGGCATGGGCGGCGACTTTTTCTTCGATCCCAAAAATCCGGCAACCGGCGGCGCAGGCACAGATATGGCCGATGCGGCAGAACGCGTGGCGCATGTCGAAGAGCTTCGTCCGGAAATCTGCACGCTTGATTGCGGCTCGTTGAATTTCGGCAATGGCGCGTTTATCGCCACCGCGGATGTGTTGCGTGAGATGGCGACACGTATTCAAAAAGCGGGTGTGAAGCCCGAGATCGAAGCTTTTGAATTGGGTCATATCTGGCTCGCCAAACAATTGATGAGCGAAGGCCTGATTGATGATCCGGCACTCTTCCAATTGTGCCTTGGTATTCCATGGGGCGCGGAAGCCACGACCGAAGCAATGCTTGCGATGCGCAATCATTTGCCAGCGGGTTGCAACTGGGCGGGCTTTGCCATCGGTCGTAACCAGATGGCGTTCGTCGCGCAATCCGTGTTGCTTGGCGGCAATGTGCGCGTGGGGCTTGAAGATAATATCTGGCTCGACAAGGGCGTACCGGCTTCGAATGAATCGCTCGTGATGCGTGCGAAAGAAATCGTCAACCGCATGGGCGCGCGGACCCTCTCGCCGGAAGAAGCGCGCAAGAAGCTGAATCTGAAGAAGCAGAAATGAGTGATACGCTGAAGCGTGTAACAGCGCCATACGAAGGCATTCCCTTCAAAGGGTGGAATGAGACGGCGCCGATTCCGGCGCCGTTGAAACTGCATCGCTGCGTCGTAAAGCCCGAATGGACCGATTATAACGGGCATATGAGCGAGAGCATTTATCTCCTCGTGATGGGCGATCATTCGGATGCGTTCTTCCGCTTTTTCGGTATTGATGAAGCCTATCGCGCCACAGGATTTTCGCTCTACACAATCGAAACACGCATTCATAATTACCGCGAATGCGCTGAGGGCGACGAGCTCGAATTTGCATTGACATTGCTCGACCTCGATCAAAAGCGACTTCATATTTTCCATGAGATGCATAATGCCAAGACAGGTGACTTGCTTGCCACCGGTGAACAGCTTCTCATGCATGTCGATATGAATGCCGGCAAAAGTGCGCCGCTACCGGATGATCTCTATCATCGCTTGAGCCAGATTTTGAAAGCGCACGCAACTCTGCCGAAGCCAAAGACGGTGGGCACAGTGCTGGGTATTAGACGCTAAAGCATGCGGCGAAAAAGTGGAGACCGGTTTTTCGATAAACCGCATGCGAAAAAGAGAGAGACATCATGAGCGGATTTCCGATTTCCGAAGAACAGCAAATGCTCGTCGATACGGTGCGCAGCTTTGTCGAGAACGAACTCTATCCGCATGAGGATATGGTCGAAGAGCTTGATGATGTGCCGGAAGAGCTTGCGAAAGAAATTCAGAAGAAGTCGATTGAGCTTGGTCTTTATGCCGCCAATATGCCCGAGCAATATGGCGGTGGCGGATTGGATAATCTTTCGCTCACTCTGCTCGAGCGCGAATTGGGTCGTGCGTCTTACGGCTTGCAAATGTGCGTCGCGCGGCCATCCAATATTCTACAAGGCTGCAAAGGCGAGCAAATCGAGCGTTATCTGATCCCCGTGATCAAAGGCGAACGGCATGATTGTCTCGCGATGACAGAGCCCGGAGCAGGCTCCGATGTGCGCTCGATGAAAACGCGCGCCGAGAAAAAAGGTGATACTTACGTCATCAATGGCTCGAAACATTTCATCAGCCATGCGGATAAGTCCGATTTCGTCGTGCTGATGGCGGCGACCGGTTATGATGAAACGCCAAAGGGTAAAAAGGCGAAGATCACCGCATTCCTTGTTGATATGGGCACGCCGGGCTTCACGATGCGACGCGGGCCGAAATGCGTCTCGCACAAAGGCTATCATCAATGTGAAATGTTTTTTGATGACTGCGTGATCCCCGCCTCCCAAGTGCTTGGCGAGGAGCATAAGGGTTTTGAATTGATGGGCGAATGGCTCGGTGCCACGCGCCTCACAGTTGCCGCAACGAGTGTTGGCCGCGCGCGCCGTGTGCTTGATTCAGCTTTGGATTGGGCCTCACAGCGCAAGCAATTCGGCGAAGTAATCGGAAAGTTCCAAGGCGTATCATTCCAGCTTGCCGATATGCTCACGGAAATCGAAGCGTCTGATTTGCTCACACTCGCGGCCGCTGACAAGCTCGACAAGGGCACGGCAACCGATACTGATTTTGCGATGGCAAAACTCTTTGCCTCAGAAACACTGGCGCGTGTCACCGACAAAGCGATCCAGATTTATGGCGGCATGGGCTTGATGTCGTCGCTACCGATTGAACGCTGGTGGCGCGATGCGCGGGTTGAGCGCATTTGGGATGGCACGAGCGAAATTCAACGTCATATTATTTCCCGTGCACTTCTGCGCCCGCGCGGCGCTTAAAGGATTTCACATGACCGCTTACACCGCGCTGAAGGCCCGCATTGATCAAGGCGATATTATTGTGCTCGATGGGGCAACGGGCACCGAATTGCAGCGACGCGGCGCGCCAATGGACCCTGCCGCGTGGTGTGGTCCCGCGACACTCGAGAATGATCATGTCCTGACCGCTATTCATTCTGATTATATTGAAGCGGGCTCGGATGTTGTCACAGCCAACACATTCGCTGCGTCAAAGATCATGCTGAAGGCGGCAGGCCTTGCCGACCGTTCAGAAGAAATCGTTACACGCGCGGTGGAAGCGGCATTGAAAGCGCGCGCGACATCGAACAAAGCGAGCGTGGTTGTTGCGGGTTCACTTTCACACATGGTGCCGGTGGCCGAGGGCACAGCGAAAGTCGATCCGTCTAAAATTCCATCCGAAGCTGAAATCTCTGATGCTTTTCACTCTGTTGCTCATACAGCGAAGCGAGCGGGTGCGGAACTTATTCTGCTTGAGATGATGTATGAGCCGAAGCGCACAAAGCTTGCGGTAGAAGCGGCGCTGTCAACAGGCCTTCCCGTCTGGTTCGGCATGAGCGCGCGGCGCGGGAGCGATGGCAAAGTCAAAGCCTTTCATCATTTGGAAGAGCTGCCGATTGCCGAGATTATCAATCTCATTCCATTAAAAGGAATTGATGTCGCCGGTGTCATGCATACGGGCGCGGAAGTGATCAGCGATACGATTGACGAGATCAAAAAGCACTTCAAAGGGCCAATCGCCGCCTATCCGGATTCTGGCTATTTTGAAATGCCGGACTGGAAATTTGTCGATATCATTCCGCCGGATCGTTATGGGCACTTCGTGCGTCAATGGTTGAAAGACGGCGTGCAAATGATCGGCGGTTGCTGCGGTCTGGGGCTTGATCATATCCGCGAAGCCAAGAAAGCGGCAGACGAATATCGCGCGATCCGGGCGTAACGACCTTTTGTGATGGAGCGTCGGAAGCTTTACTTCACGAAGCCGCTCACAACATCCACCACCTTCTGATCAAGACCTTTGAAACCGTGATAGGAGTCGGTTTCACACGCGTCACCCCCGTCTTCTCCACCATCAAGCCATATCAGTTTTGCTTTCGTGCCCACCCACTTCATGAAAGGCGCGACGCCTTCGGGCTTTGTAACGAAACAATGATCTTGGCGATGATGCACGATAAGCATTGGTGGCAATAAAGCGGGGTCTTTAACAATCGTCATGACATTGCTTTTTGCGCCCGAGTCGTTACTCAAAAATCCAGACGTCAAAACCAATTTGTCGGGCCTTGTCCCTTCGCTGATGCCTTTCGCTGCGCGCTGTGTTCCCCGACTTGTGGCCACAACAACAACGGGCTTTTTGATTTTTTCCATATACTCAACAAGAGCCGACAAATCATAGCCTATATCAGGCACGAGTACGGCGAATTTCTTTGCCGCATAATCAAAACGCGTTCTAACAAGTTGATTATCGGCACGTTCAATTGAACCGTCTGGTCCAACGCCTATATCGCCATTACCGCCTGCCAATAAAATGACCGATGCAACCGGTTTTGGCGGTATGATCAAAATAGAATTCGAGCCCCCGACCTCTACCGTTGAAACAGCATCACCCGCTCTTGCAATGGAAAAAGGACAAGCGGTAAAGACGAGAAGGACTAATACAGACAGAGCGGATTTCATTACGCCGCGAAGCCCGCGTCTTTTTTGGCCATCAAAATTTTGGTCTGATCAAAATGCGCTTCCGCATAACCGCCATAATCTTCCCAAGATTGCGCGGTTTTTTCGGCTATCTCATGCGAGAGCACTGACAAAGCCTTTCCGGTTGAATAGGCCAAAATCAAAGTCTGACAGGCGCGCTCGAAATAATAGAGATTATCAAACGCATCAGCGACCGTTGGTCCTGTCACGAGCACGCCGTGATTGCCCATCATCATGATGGATTTATTGCCGAGCACACGCACAAGCCGCGCGCCTTCATCATCATTCTCAGCTAAACCACCATAATCATGATCATAAGCCACACGATTAAAAAACCGCGCGGTGTTCTGATCAATCGGTTTGATTTCCGGATCTGCGAGCGTTGCTACGGCCGTGGCATAAGGCGAATGAACATGAAGGATGCAACGCGCTTGGGGCGCGGCGCGATGAAGATGGCCATGAATGATCCATGCCGTGGGATCCGGTGCATTTGCACCCGTCATTGTATCGGGATCATCGGCATCAATCAGCAACAGCGAGGACGCAGTGATGTTCTCGAAATGCACCCATTTCGGATTCATCAGAAATTGTTTGCCATCCTCTGACACCGACAGGCTGAAATGATTGGCAATCGATTCATGCCAATTGTAATGCGCCGCCATGCGGAACACCGCCGCTAGATCAACCCGCATTTGACGAATGTCCTGGGGCATCACACCCTCCTGATGTCGTTTTCCGTTGAATGATCGTCGCCGCGGATGCCTCGCCTTTCAAGCCCCAAGGCGATAAAAAGAAACCTGAAACCGAC
>RFXE01000138.1 GCA_009921785.1 Alphaproteobacteria bacterium | reverse complement strand
TGGTTAGTTTACCGGCCTTCTCATAATAAGGCGCAACAATCGCTGTATCTCGATTATAGGCCTCAAGGCGGGTCTTGAAGACGTCCGGATCATCATCCTTGCGGACTGGCTGACCGGCAGCCTTGGCTTCCGCTGCGCGGTTGACGATACGGGCAACAAGCTTTGATTGGTCGACTTCAAGCTCAATCACGGCATCGAGCTTCAAGCCTTCGGCCTTCAGCATCGCATCAAGCGCTTCTGCTTGAGCAACCGTGCGCGGAAATCCGTCAAGGATGAAGCCCTTCTTGGCATCAGCCTCGGCGATCCGATCCCGGATGATGCCAACAACGATCTCGTCAGAAACGAGGCCGCCCGACTCCATGACCGCTTTAGCTTTAAGTCCGACCGGTGTCCCGGCCGCCACAGCCGCGCGCAACATGTCGCCGGTGGAGAGCTGCGGGATGTCGTATTTTTCGACCAGTCTAGTCGCCTGTGTGCCTTTACCAGCGCCGGGCGGTCCGAGCAGAATGAGCCTCACCGTCTTCCCCCCTTCAATTTGGACTTCTTGACCAGCCCTTCATATTGGTGGGCGAGCAGATGGCCATGGACTTGCGCCACAGTGTCCATCGTTACGCTCACAACAATCAAGAGCGATGTCCCGCCAAAATAGAAGGGAAGCGCCGCCTGCGATACGAGCAATTCGGGTAACATGCAGATGATCACGAGATAGCCTGCACCCAACACGGTGATACGCGAGAGTACCTTGTCGATAAATTCCGCGGTGCGCTCGCCAGGACGAATGCCCGGAATGAAGCCGCCCTGCTTTTTGAGATTATCCGCCGTCTCTGCCGGATTAAAGACAATCGCGGTGTAGAAGAATGTGAAGAAAATAATGAGTCCCGCATAAGCGACCATAAACAGCGGGCGGCCATGTCCGAGATAGGTTGCGATTGCACCCAACCATCCTGCAGCACCCGATTGTGCGGCGAAGCTCGACACGGTTGTTGGCAACAACAAAAGAGACGACGCGAAGATCGGTGGAATGACGCCCGACGTGTTGAGCTTCAATGGCAGAAAGGATGTCTGACCCTCATAGACGCGATTGCCGACCTGACGCTTCGGATAATTGATCAGCAAACGGCGTTGTGCACGTTCCATGAAAACGATGAAGGCAATAACGGCAAACGCCATCACAACAATCACCAAGATCAAGAACGATGAAATCGCACCCTGACGACCAAGCTCAAGCATATTAGCAATCGCATTCGGCAAGCCCGCAACGATGCCGGCAAAGATGATCAGTGATGTACCGTTACCAATGCCGCGTTGTGTGATCTGTTCACCAAGCCACATCAAAAACAATGTGCCACCAACAAGCGTGATGGTTGTTGAGAGGCGGAAGAACAGGCCCGGTTCAAGCACCACATTGGTTGAACCTTCAAGGCCAACGGCGATGCCCCAGGCTTGGAATGCCGCGAGAACCACCGTCAAATAACGTGTGTATTGATTAATAACTTTACGACCGGATTCGCCTTCTTTCTTCAACTGATCAAGTTGCGGAACAGCCGAAGTCAAAAGCTGAATAATGATCGACGCAGAAATATAAGGCATGATCGCAAGTGCGAAGATTGCCAAACGGCCAACGGCACCACCAGAGAACATGTTGAACAAGCCCAACATGCCTTGTTGTTGTTGTTTGAAAAATTCAGCAAGCGCGACAACATTAATGCCCGGCAACGGAATATAGGTTCCGATACGGTAGACGATCAGCGCGCCTAACGTAAACCAAATGCGCTGTTTCAACTCGTCGGCTTTTGCAAGCGCGCCGAAATTCAAATTTGCCGCAAGCTGCTCCGCTGCCGATGCCATTGCTGCTGCCCTTCCCGCATACCGTTCTGAAAGAAAAACCGGGCTAACGGAATTTTTTATCCGCCGCCCGGCTTGTCACATCTACTTGGCGTCAACCCAATCTAGGGTTTGGCCGCCGAAAATCAAGCGGAGGCTTCCGCGCCACCGAGGATCTTCACTGAGCCGCCAGCCTTCTCGATCGCCGCTTGCGCTGTCTTTGTGACGCCGGCAACTTCAACGGCGATCTTCGCCTTGAGTTCGCCCGAGCCCAAAATACGCACGCCATCAAGCGCACGCGAGCACACGCCTGCAGCCACCAAAGCTTCAATCGTTACTGGCTTCGATGCGTCGAGTTTCTTCGCATCAACTGCTGTTTGAATCCGGCCGATATTCACTTCGTTGAAGTGCTTGGCGTGGATATTCGTGAAGCCGCGCTTAGGAAGACGACGATAGAGCGGCATCTGACCGCCTTCGAAGCCCTTGATCGCCACGCCCGTACGAGCCGTTTGACCCTTCACGCCGCGACCACCGGTCTTGCCCTTGCCCGAACCAATACCGCGACCAACGCGGATACGGGATTTCTTCGAGCCGGAGTTATCCTTGATACCATTGAGTTTCATAGCGTCCTCCTCACTTACCGTCGACGACGCGAACGAGGTGACGAACCGCATGGATCATGCCGCGCACTTCAGGAGTGTCCAGCAAGGTCGAGCGGCGATGAAGTTTGTTCAAACCCAAACCGATCAATGTCTGACGTTGTTCAGAAATGCGGCGGATCGGGCTGCCGATCTGCTCGACAGTCACTGTCGAGGACGCGGCTTTCGTGGTTGCTGCTTTAGCCATGAGATCTCGCTCCCTTATGCGTCAGCGCCGGCACCATCCGTGTCACCACGGCGGGCTTGCAATTGGGAAACTTTGAGACCGCGACGAGCGGCAACCGTGCGGGGGTTGTCCTGATGCTTCAACGCATCAACCGTTGCACGCACAAGGTTGTATGGGTTCGATGAACCGAGCGACTTCGACACAACGTCATGCATGCCGAGCGCTTCGAACACCGCACGCATCGGGCCACCGGCGATGATACCGGTACCGGCAGGCGCTGCACGAAGAACGACTTTGCCCGAACCATGACGGCCCGCTACGTCGTGATGCAATGTGCGGCCTTCACGAAGCGGAATGCGCACAACAGCGCGCTTAGCCGCTTCAGTGGCCTTACGGATTGCTTCAGGAACTTCGCGTGCTTTGCCGTGACCGAAGCCGACGCGACCTTTTTGATCGCCGACAACGACGAGGGCTGCGAAACCGAAACGACGGCCGCCCTTCACCACTTTTGCAACGCGGTTGATGTGGACGAGACGATCCACAAATTCGGAGTCGCGCTCTTCGCGGTCGCGATCCTTACGTTCTCTTGGTTCTCTTGCCATTTCAGGCCTCTCACTAAAAACGCGGGCCGGGACCGACCCGCTCGCTTCGAGTTAATGGGGGCAGAGCGATCCGCCCCCGATGATTAGAATTCCAGTCCGGCTTCGCGCGCCGCATCGGCGAGCGCTTTGACGCGACCATGATACATGTAAGCGCCACGATCGAACACGATCGCTTTCACGCCTGCTTTAACCGCACGTTCAGCAACGAGTTTGCCAACAGCGGTAGCTGCCGCAACATCAGCGCCGGTCTTCAGTGTTGTCTTCAAATCTTTTTCAAGAGTTGAAGCGGCAGCAATCGTGACGCCCTTGGCGTCATCGATAACTTGCGCATAGATCTGCTTCGATGAGCGGAACACCGACAAACGCGGACGGCCATTACCCACTGCTTTGAGAGTACGGCGCACACGGGCCTGACGGCGATCGGTGGCAACAGATTTCTTCGCCATGATGGGCCCCTTACTTCTTCTTGCCTTCCTTACGGAAGATGAATTCATCGGCATACTTCACGCCCTTGCCTTGATAAGGCTCAGGGCCGCGAACCTTACGGATCTCGGCAGCGGTCTGGCCGACCACCTGCTTGTTAATGCCGCTGATGATGATTTCGGTCGGCTTCGGCGTGACGATCTGGATGCCTTTCGGAATCGCATAATCGACATCGTGGCTGTAACCGAGGTTCAGTTTCAGCACGCTACCGGCAACCGCCGCTTTGTAACCGACGCCGTTGATTTCGAGTTTCTTCTCGTAACCGCTCGTCACACCTTTGACAAGGTTGGCGACTTGAGCGCGCGACGTGCCCCAGAGAGAACGCGCTTGCTTTGAGTCATTGCGTGGCGTGACCTTAATCGCGCCTTCGCCTTGCGACACTTCAACGAGATCGGGAACGACGAATGACAATTCGCCCTTCGCGCCCTTCACCTTGACCGTCTGACCTTCGACTGCGGCTGTAACACCGGAGGGAATGGCGACGGGTTTTTTGCCTACACGAGACATGGATCTGTTTCTCCAATATTACCCTGTGTTCCGATGGTCAGAAGACCATGCAGAGCACTTCGCCGCCCACATTCTTTTCACGCGCTTCATGATCCGCCATCACACCCTGCGGTGTGGAGAGGATTGTCACGCCCAAACCATTCGCCACGCGCGGCATCGATGTCACCGATGAATACACGCGACGGCCCGGCTTCGAGACGCGCTCGATCTTTCGGATAACCGGTTCGCCATCGAAATATTTCAATTCGATTTCGAACTCGGTACGGCCATTGCCATATTCGGTTGTCGAATAACCGCGGATGAAGCCTTCAGATTTCAACACATCGAGGATGTGTGCACGAAGACGCGAGCCGGGTGTGGAGACGGACGATTTGCGACGCATCTGCGCATTGCGGATGCGGGTCAACATATCACCGACGGGATCGTTCACTGCCATGGTCCGATCCCCCTTACCAGCTCGACTTCGTCAGGCCTGGAATCAGACCCTTCGAACCCATTTCGCGCAAAGCAATACGCGACATTTTCAGCTTACGATAAACAGCGCGCGGACGACCCGACACTTCGCAACGATTGCGAACGCGGTTTGCTGCCGAGTTACGCGGAAGCTGCGCCAATTTCAAACGCGCTTCGAAACGCTCTTCCATTGGCTTCGTCATGTCATCGGCAATCGCCTTCAGACGACGACGACGCGCCGCATATTGCGCCGCAAGCTTCTGCTTGCGCTTGTTGTTCTCAATTGCACTCTTCTTGGCCATGTGGCTCTCTCTCCTGGTGCCCGCGTTTAAGAGCGAACTCTTACT
>RFXE01000137.1 GCA_009921785.1 Alphaproteobacteria bacterium | reverse complement strand
ATTGCAGGCATGCCTTCTGAAGGGACAAAGACCGTCACGCGATCAATCGATGACGAAAGTGAAATTCTTTTCCACCTTGATGAGGCAGGACGACTTGTTGCGGCAAGCGGTATCGGTCTAGGTAATCGTATCGCGCGCGATATTCGTCTTTCAGAAATGCTGATCGAAAAGCGCGCTCACCCCAGTGAAAGCGCTTTGGCTGATCCGTCAGTCACGCTGAAATCAATTTTATCATCCCCATCAAGCTAAGCGCGCGCTCATCTTAAGGAAGGTGGACGTGCATCCGTCCATTGACCACCATTTTTATGTGAGTCTACAGCCGCTTTGATGGCCGCAATTGAGCGCAAACCATCAACAGCCGTTGGGAATGACAGCGCATGACTATCAGGGGCGCGCCCTTCCTTTTTCGCGGTAATCGCTTCAGCAAGGTCGAGATAGATATTTGAAATAGCAGTGGTGAAGCCTTCAGGGTGGCCGATTGTGACGCGCGTTGCCCGTGCGGCTTCGGGCGATTGTCCTGAGCTGCCGCGCTCAATGATTTGCGTGCGCCCATTCAAAGGTGTGTAGAAGAGTTGGTTCGGCCATTCTTGTGCCCAACGTAAGCCGCCATTTTCGCCATAGACTTCGATGTTGAAACCATGCATGCGACCAACCGCAACTGAACTCGTCCAAAGGCGGACAAGAGCCCCCCCATCCATGCGGATCGACACCCACGCATCATCCTCGAGCGTGCGGCTTGAAAGAACAGACGCAAAACTTGCTGACAATTCTTTTGCATCTTGTCCGGCAACGAAGCTTGCCAAATGAAGCGCATGAATGCCGCAATCCGCAAATTGCGCCGAGATACCCGCTTGCGCCGGATCGTAACGCCATCGGACACGCGGGTTATCGGCATCAGCCGCATCAGCGTGAAAGCCATGGGCGAATTCTGTGCGGATCAATCGAATCTTGCCGAGGTCGCCGCGCTTGATCATCGCGCGCATTTCGCGCACCAGCGGGTAACCGCTATAGCCATAGTTTACCGCGCAGAGCGTGCCTGTCCGCTTAGCGGTCGCTGCAATCTCTTCAGCTTCTTCAACCGTCACCGTCATCGGCTTTTCGCAGAGCACCGCAATGCCCGCTTCCAAAAATGCTTTTGTGATTTCGAAATGCGTTGAGTTTGGTGTCGCAATCGTGACGAGATCAATGCGGTCCGCGCGTGTCTTCTCGCCCTGCAGCATCTCCCTCCAATCGCCATAGGCGCGGTCAGGCGCGATCCCTAACCGTTGTGCATAGTCGCGCCCCCGCGCGGGATCGGCATCAAGCGCGCCGGCTTTGAAAACAAAGTGCCCATCCATGGCCGTTGCAATGCGATGGGCCGGACCAATCTGACTGCCTTCACCCCCACCAATCATGCCCCAATTCAAAGCTTTCATGATCACTCCACCCCTGATCGAAGTTAATTGAAAATTCCCTTCTGAAGTTGCCGATCTGCGCATCAATGTCAAATTGCGAGGCCTGAAAACCTACCGAACGGGTTGGTCCGGCTTATCCTTGGGATCAATGCAGTTGATGCCGGCAATGGGTCTTTGTTCATAGGCATTATGGGCATGCAGCGCTGCGCGCTCAGCGCATAAAGGAAAGGCCTTCGCTATGGGGGTAGCTTTTGGCAGCGTTGATCGGAGCGCTCGTGCGTGCGCTTCTTCTGTAAGCCAATCGTCGTGGCCTTCCCAATTCATCGCAATGGCCATAGGCGCGCTAGACGACAAAACCAAATAGAGGGTGAGTGTCATCACTTTAAGGTTACGAGGAACCATTCGAAAATACGCGTGCGATAGGGTTTTTTCGATCTTCATTTTAATAACTGTCTGAATATCTCTTTATCATAGACATTGAACAGCCAAGGATATCACGGGTCGACCCGCTAACCTTTCAGATAGTCTTGACCCTATTACCCCTTATGGCAAGGACATAGTAAAGCCACCCCCTTTTAAAAAAGGGGGTGGCTTTAATTCGGCTCGAAATCTTTAAGTTGTACTAGACGCAAGGCTTAAGGTTGCGCGGGTGCCCTTCGGAATTGAAAAGCAGCAAACCCTGCCGCAGCCGCCGCAAGAAGAACGAGCTGCGGAAGCAGAGCTTCGAGGGTCTTCTGAAAGCCAATCGAATAGAGAAGCGAAGGAATGTTGATCGGGCTTTCCGGCAAGAGATGAGCTTCTTGCAGCTCATGCAAGCCATCGCCGAGGAAACGGAACGCCATCACAAAGAGGAATGCCGATGTCAACACAAAGAGCGGGCGAAGCGGCAAACGAACCGTTAAGAGGCGCATGGCGATAAAGATAAAGGCGAGGCCAATTGCCGCAACCACGAAGCCGGTCACGATCGCTGACGTCCATCCACCTTCTGCCTTTGTTAGCGCATGATAGAAGACGACCGTTTCTGCTCCTTCGCGAATAACAGAGAAGAAGGAGAGGACGCCAATAGCAAAGCCAGATTGTTTCGACTGTAACGCTTGGTCAGCATGATTATGGATGTAAGCTTGCCAAGCACGTGGATCTTGTTTCACGAAGAGCCAGCCTGAAACGTAAATCATCAGACCTGCCGCTAACAACAACATCACGCTTTCAAGAAGCGCGCTCTGCTCTTCGCCCAGAAACGTTTCGATGATCATAGCGAGGCCGAAGCTTGCCACCACACCGATCGCTGCGCCGATATAAAGCGATGACAGATGTTGGCGCGCGCCCGATTTCAGGAGATAGGCGATTAAAGCGCTCAAAATCAAAATGACTTCCAGTCCTTCACGCAGAAGAATGGACGCGGATTGGACAAACATTGTCCATGACTCGGTATCATACATAGTAAATGTCCTCTGCATCACGACGGTCAAGGCGTCGCTGCCATCGTCGGACCTATCACCGCAGTTTGAGGGCTTCAAACAAAATGAGCTAGCAAACGGCCTAGTTTGAAAATTTTGTAAAGTAAAAAACACATAAAATTCGCGTGATTTGAGATGTATTCGGACGGTTCAGTCTTTAGCAATTGTATGATTTTGAACCGATAATTCAGCGCCTCACCATTTGAGGCAGGCTGTCTCAGTTGTGATGCCCGAGGCCTTCTCCGCCACACGCGCGGCCGTTCCGCTTGAACGGGCGGGATTGCGACGGATCGGATTAGGCAGGCTTGCGGTTAAGCGCGCGGCCTCGTCAGCAGTCAAATCGGCCGCTGATTTTTTGAAATAGAATTGCGCAGCGGCTTCGGCGCCAAATATGCCACGTCCCCATTCCGCAATGTTGAGATAGATCTCCATGACCCGCTTCTTGCCCCAAAGAAGATCAATCAAAAGGGCAAGCGGCAACTCGAGTGCTTTTCGGATATAAGAGCGACCGGGCCAAAGATAGAGATTTTTGGCAACCTGCATCGAGAGGGTAGAAGCGCCGCGTGAAGGGCCGCCGCGATCAGACAAGACCGAATGCAGCTCAACAAAATCGACACCCCAATGCGAACAGAAACGCTGGTCCTCGGCGGCAATAACCGCTTTCGTTAAGGCGGGCGAGATCGACTCGATGGAAACCCACCGCCATGAGGGAACTGTTCCCGTTACCAATTGACCAATTATGAGTGTCGAGGGCAGAGGAAAGATCCGTCCCCAAATGAGGCTGATAACGAAAAGCGCCATGAGCGCCTGAAGGGCGATTTTAAACAGTCGAAAAAGACGTCGAAGAAATGGCATGGACACGGGGACTCTAAAGCTCGAGCGCTCTTTCATAGAGGGGATGGTCAAGAACCGCAATTTTAGTGATGAGAGCACTTAGACGCCGCTTCATATCCGCAGGGGGGGCTTCTGTGCCTTATTTATATTTTTAATCTTTTGTCTTACATTCGGCATTCGTATGGTTATGTGCAGTGGTGCGTAATGGTTTTCGGCGTTTCGACATTTATCCTTGCTCTTTATCTCGCGCTGCTGGTGCTCGCGTTGATTGGGCGAGGGCAAAACTTAACGAGTCGTTGGCTTTTCCTGTTGAGGGGATTTTTTCCAAGCTGGCGCTTTTTTGATTCTCCCGGATATCAACCGCGTCTCTATGTTCGCGCGCTTATGACGAATGACCAATGGACTGATTGGGTTCAGTTCCTTCCTCGCGCATCCTTCAAATTATCTGATCTCTTTTTTAATCCCGAAAATAATTTGCAGATGACGGAACAGACATTGATTGATCATTTGAGTCTTGATCTTCAAGTGATTCCGGAGTCTCAGAGTGCCAAGACTCTTGTCTCCTATATGCTCACGGAAAAGATTGCGCGCGCTTTCATTATCCGCCACATCAATGAAAGTAACATCAAAGCCTATCAATTCGAAATTCGTATGTTGCCCGGGCTAAACTTGGATGAGTCCGAGTCAGTTATATTGGTCTCGCCGATCATTAACGAGATCAACCATGTCTCTTGAAATCGTAATCCGCTTATTTTGCTCATTTCTATCCTTGAGCCTCATCATTCAAACGATAGAATTTTTGACACTTTCAAACTCGGCTGATGTCAGGACTAAATGGGCCTGGTCGGTGCAACGCGGGGATCTTTCTCATTCGAATAAGCTCCTGCGCGAATTTTTCGATTTTGTTTTTCGTGACTCCGTTCACTTAATCCATCTCGTGCTTCGGCTTCTATTCGCCATGAGCCTTTTCTGGGGTGTAACTTTATTCTCTGGCACTTTTCTTTTTATAAGTACGATCATACTTCTTATTCGATGGCGCGGCGCTTTTAACGGCGGTAGCGATTTCATGACTGTTGTCACCGTTACGGGCTTGCTCATTGCGGTGACGGCATCTCATTTTGTCGATGAAGCACAGGCTTGGATTGCAGCGCTTTGGTATGTAACAATTCATTCCGTTACATCCTATTTCATGTCAGGCGCCGTAAAATTATTGAACAGCCAGTGGCGAAAGGGCACCGCTCTAACGCATTTTCTTGATGGAGGTCTTTATGGACCGCTTTCCAAAAACTCACTCTTTCGAAAGTCCGTTATTGCTATTCTGGCTTCATGGTCATTTATACTCTGGGAAATGTCCTTTCCCCTCGTCTTCATTGATCAGCAACTGGCGGTGGTTTTCTGCGCCATCGCGTTCGTGT
>RFXE01000136.1 GCA_009921785.1 Alphaproteobacteria bacterium | reverse complement strand
ATTGGCGCCGCGCGCGATGCGGGATTACCGATTGCTGATGGTACTGCCGGACAAGGCGATGAAGGCTTCGGGCCTTATCTGATCAACACGCGTGGCGGATTGCGCTGTTCATCAGCAGACGCGTTCCTTCATCCGGTCAAGCACCGGACCAATCTTACAATTCTTACGCACGCGCATGTGAAGAAAATTCTCTTTAACGGCAAACGCGCGGTAGGTGTGGCCTATCGCAAAGACGGCGTGATGCAGGACGTGCGCGCGACGCGTGAAGTCATTCTTTCGGCGGGTGCCATTCAATCACCGCACCTCTTGCAACTCTCCGGCATTGGTCCGGGCGCGTTGTTGCGCGATAAGGGCCTTGAGGTCATTCATGCAAATGATGCGGTGGGTGCAAATCTCGAAGATCATGTCGGCATCAATTATTATTACCGCGCGAAAGAACCGACACTGAATGCAGTGCTCGGGACATGGGCGGGACGTATTGCTGCTGGTATTCAATTTGTTTTAACGCGCACCGGACCTTTATCCTTAAGCGTCAATCAATATGGCGGGATTGTGCGGTCGTCTGCATCGCAAACCCGTCCCGATATGCAACTCTATTTTAATCCGTTGAGCTATTCGACGGAGAATGCGGGCAAGAGAAAACTCACTGAACCCGATCCTTGGCCTGGCTTTATCTTGAGTTTCAATCCCTGCCGTCCAACAAGTCACGGTCATGTGAAACTCGCCTCGCCTGATCCGTTCAAACAACCTGAAATTCTGTTCAACTATCTAGCAACCGAACATGACCGCAAAGATGCCATCAAAGGTGCGCGCTTGATTGGTCGCGTGCAGAATACGCCGACGATGCAGGCTCTTCTCTCCGCACCGCCTAAATTTGATCCGTCGCAGGAAAGCGATGAGTCAATTCTTTCCGATTTCCGCAAGCGTTCAGGCTCGGTCTATCATCCCTCCTGCACCTGCCGCATGGCACCCGAAGACAAAGGCGGCGTGCTTGATGCCGCCTTGCGTGTGCATGGTGTTGAAGGCTTGCGCGTCGTCGATGCGTCATCTTTCCCGAATATCACTTCGGCGAATACAAACGCGCCCGCCATCATGGTGGGTTGGCGTGCCGCCGATATGATTTTGAAACACTAAGGACCTCGCCAATGGACAAGCTCGTTAAGCTCGAAACATTTTCGAATGAATTTGTCGGCTTTGTGAAAGCGACAAGCGAGTCCGGCGCGACGGGATGGGGTCAAGTCTCGACCTATAATTCCGATATCACATGCGACATTTTCCATCGTCAGATCGCACCGCATGCGCTGGGCACCGATGTGCTTGATTTTGAAGATACGTTAAACCTCATCGGCGAGCGTGAGCATAAATATCCCGGCTCCTATCTGCGCCGGGCAATGACGGGGCTTGATACGGCGCTTTGGGATATGGCGGGCAAACGCGCGGGCAAACCGGTTGTTTCACTCATCGGCGGGAAGCCCTGTAAATTGCGCGCTTATGCGTCTTCGATGAAGCGCGACATCACACCAGAAGATGAAGCGAAACGTTTTGTAAAACTGCGCGATCAATTTGGCTTTGATGCGTTCAAATGGCGCGTCGGTCGCGAATGCGGACGTGACCATGATGAATGGCCGGGCCGCACGGAAGCGGTTGTGCCGACTGTCAGCAAAGCGCTTGGCGATGGCATTGCTAAACTCGTTGATGCCAATTCCTGCTATTCACCCAAACGCGCCATCGAAGTGGGTAAGCTTCTCGCGGATCATGGGATCTCGCATTTTGAAGAGCCTTGCCCCTATTGGGAATATGAGCAAACGCAAGAAGTAACGGAAGCACTTGAGATTGATGTCACAGGCGGCGAACAAGATTGCGAATATGTGACCTTCAAATTGATGATGGACATGAAGGCGGTTGATATCGTTCAGCCCGACATCATGTATATCGGCGGTTTAACGCGCACGTTGAAAATTTGCGCGATGGCGGCCGAGCGTGGATTCAAAATCACACCGCATGCGGCTAATCTCTCCCTCGTGACCATGTGCACAATGCACCTCTTGGGTGCGATTCCGAATGCCGGAAAATATCTCGAATTTTCCATCGAGGGCGAGGACTACTACCCTTGGCAATATGATCTCTTCCTCGGCGAGCCCTATAAAATTGAGGATGGCAAAGCGACGATTCCCGATGCGCCTGGCTGGGGGGTTGAGCTTAATCCGGCATGGCTTGATAAAGCGGCCTACAAAAAGAGCGAAATCCAACGCTGATAGCCGCTAAACCGCGGCAAAGCACCGCCGCGAAACCGGTTGAGCCTGTGATCTTCCCGTTCTATCTTTCCCGCGAGGGAACGGAGCGCCTCGCGTTCTGAAAGTCCCGCGATTGGGGGATGGAGATCAAGGATGAGCCTTGCCGGCACAACCGACGCGCATGAGAAAAACTTCCCGCGCGATTACAGCCTCACCGGACCTTTGAACCGGCAGGCACTCGATATCGGCCTTGCCAATGCCGAATGGTATAAAACCGACATTCCCCGCGCGCGTATGAAAGAATTGATGCAGCGCTCCGACGGCCCTGCCACGCGCGATACGATTCTCTGGATCGGATTTATGATTATCTTCGCTGGGCTCGGCACCTATCTTTGGCCCAGCCCGTGGTCGATTCCGTTTTTCCTCGCCTATGGTGTTCTCTACGGATCAGGCGGCGATAGCCGTTGGCATGAGTTCGGCCATGGCACCGCGTTTAAGACAGCGTGGAAGAATGAATTCTTCTATCAGATTGCCTGTTTCGTGATCATGCGTAATCCGGTGACGTGGCGCTGGAGTCATTCGCGTCATCACACCGACACGATCATTGTGGGACGCGATCCGGAAATCGCTGCGATGCGTCCGCCAGATTTGTTTAAGCTGCTGATCAATTTTGTTGGCCTGATTGATGTACCCACCGCGATGTCGCAGATGGTGCGTTACACATTCGGCAAATTGGATAACGGCGAGAAAGATTACATTCCCGCAAGTGAACATGAGAAAGTGTTCTTTGTCGCACGCATCTGGTTTGCGATTTATCTTGCCACTGCGGTCGCCGCTTTATGGATGCAGTCAATCTTGCCCTTCATGATCATAGGCCTGCCGCGCATGTATGGCTGCTGGCATGGCTTGCTCTGCGGCATTACGCAACATATCGGCCTTGCGGAAGATGTGCTCGATCATCGTCAGAATTGCCGCACCGTGCTGATGAATCCGATCAGCCGCTTCATCTATCTCAACATGAATTATCATGTTGAACATCACATGTTTCCGATGGTGCCTTATTATCGGCTACCGGAGCTCCATGAAGAAATGAAAAACGATTGCCCGAAGCCCTATTCAAGCTTTTTCGACGCCTATCGTGAAATCATCCCTACCGTGATCCGGCAATTGCGCGATCCGACTTATTTCGCGCGGCGTGTTTTGCCGGAAAGCGCAAAGCCCTATAAGCCCGCGCCTGAACCGGCTTTATAGACGCTCGACATCAAAACTGCACTTCGCAGTCATTCGTGGCAAAGCAAGACATAGATCATAGTCAATATCGTCATGACCGCCCTTTTGGCGGTCATCCACGACTTGGCTAAATCTCGTTGCGTTATCGTCTCAAGACGTGGATGGCAGGCACAAGGCCTGCCATGACAGTTAGTAAAACTAATTCGCTCGCAATGCCTTAATGACTCACCCTAACACATAAGTGCGTGAGGCTTCCGGATCATCGGTTGAGAAGGCAACGGACGCCAACTCATTCCATACCAATTCTGGGATGGGATAAGAGGCCCATTCAATCGTCTGCTTCACAAATTCCGGCTTCGTCACGCCGCATATCGTCGAAGCGAGATTTTTGTTGCGCATCGAGAATTGTAAGGCCACTGCTCCTGTCGGCACGCCATGTTTAGCGCATACCGCTTCAACCGCACGCACGGGCGCCAATACTTCATCTGTCGCTTCTTGATAGACATAGCGCTTATAGGTGGCACTGCCTTGTGCCAGCACGCCGCTCGCATAGGGTGCCGCATTAAACACCGCGATGCCGCGCGCAGCGCACGCATCGATCAATGGCCCCGCATGGCGATTCACAATCGTGTAGCGGTTATGGGTCAACACAACATCGAAGGGATAATCCTTGATGAGATCCATCATAATGTCTGTGCGCCCCGCGCCAAGACCCACCGCCTGACACAGGCCTTCACTCTTCATCTTGAATAATTCATCAAGCGCGCCGCCTTTGCGCGTCACATCATCAAGCGACGAGGCATATTCGGGATCATGGAAATGAAGCAGCGGAATATGATCAATGCCCAAAGTCTCAAGGCTCTCTTCAAGAGAGCGTCGTGCGCGTGAGGCATCAAATTTATTGGTTTGAAAATCACGGTCGAGTTTGGTGGCGAGAACAAAATCTTTCGGCAATCCGCCATTCGCGCGAATGGCGCGGCCGATACGGCGCTCCGCTTCGCCCATTCCATAATTGCGCGAGGTATCAAGACAATTGATCGGGCTTGCGAAGACGGCCGCCAAGGTCTCCTCGGCCTCTTTGTCGCTCACAGCGAAGCCGAATGTCTCCGGCATATTGCCGAGCCCCGCCGTGCCGAAGGAGACGCGGGTCACTTTTAATCCGCTTTTTCCCAGTGCCACGCGGTCATTTGCCGAAAACGCCATATCCATCCCCTTCTTGTCTCTATGCTGTTTGTCGACAGCTGCCCCTATTCAATCGGAGCGATGCCCGTCTTGCAAGCGGGTCCGAAGCGTGAAACCCTGTTTCGCCTGAACATCAACAGATTGCCGAAGCCGCCCATGACCCAAAGCCCTTTACACGCCCGCCCCAACAAGGCGTCACTCGACACGGTAATCCAGACCTTGTCCGCGCAATTCGGCAATCGCGCAGTCACCAATCCGGGCGTGCTCAGCACCCACGCCAACACGCTGACATGGGTTGCGCCGCAGCCGCCCGATATCGTGGTCTTTCCGCATTCGACTGACGAGGTGGCCTCTATCGTCAAACTCTGTGCCTCTCATAATGTGCCGATCATCCCTTTCGGCGCGGGCACATCTTTTGAAGGGCATGTGAACGCGCCTTGGGGTGGCGTATCGATTGATACGCGCGAGATGAACCGCGTTCTTGCCGTTCATGCCGAAGATCTTGATTGCGTGATTGAGCCCGGCATCACACGCAAAGCGCTCAATGAGCAATTACGCGATACAGGATTTTTCTTCCCC
>RFXE01000135.1 GCA_009921785.1 Alphaproteobacteria bacterium | reverse complement strand
CACCACGGTTCGACTGCTCGACCACCATAGGGACGAGCTGGTTATAGGTCTCAATCGGATCGCGCATGGGGGCCTTCGGAACATCAGGGGGACAGGGACAATACGACCCGTGAATCGGATCGGACCGAACAAGATATAAAGACTTCGGCCGAAATAAAAAGAGCGGACGCCGGGCGCCCGCTCAATTAATTCGTTAAAGCTTTGAAAAACCTTAGTCTTTTTTCGCTTTAGCCTTGCTCTTCGACGCTTTGCCCTTGGCCGGCGCGTCCTCATCGTCTTGCTTCATCAGCTCTTCGCGGGTCACCGTCTTTTCGGTCACCTTAACGCCTGCGAGGATATGATCGACGACTTTGTCTTCAAAGAGCGGCGCACGGATTTCAGCCAATGCCTGAGGGTTTTGACGATAGAAATCCCAAACCATCTTTTCCTGGCCGGGGAACTGACGCGCCCGGTCCATCACACCACGCGAAATTTCTTCGTCGGTGACGTCAACCTTGGCCGTTTCGCCGATTTCACCGAGCACGAGGCCCAGACGGACACGACGCTTGGCGATGCCGAGATATTCCTCACGTGCCGCTTCTTCGGTCGTATCTTCATCAGCGAATGTCTTGCCCGACTGCTGCATCTCGCCCATTACTTGGTTCCAGATGCCGTTGAATTCCTGCTCAACAAGCGCGGGCGGCAATTCAAATTCATACTGACCATCGAGAGCATCGAGAAGCGCACGCTTGGTCTTGCTACGCGCGACCGCTTCATATTCGCGAGCGATATTTGAGCGAACAGCGTCTTTCAGTTTATCGAGCGCTTCGAAGCCGAAGGTCTTGGCGAAGTCATCATCGATCTTGGCTTCGCCTGGTGCTTCAATTTTCTTGATTACGGTATTGAATGTCGCCGCTTTTCCGGCGAGATGCGCCGCCGAATATTCTGCGGGAAATGTCGCGCTCACGATCACCGTGTCGCCATGACCCACATTGATCAATTGCTCTTCAAAACCGGGGATGAATTGGCCCGAACCGATCACAACAGGAATGTCATTGCCCGTGCCGCCTTCGAACGGCACACCATCGATCATACCGACGAAATCGATCGTTACACGATCACCTGATTTCGACTTTTCACTTTCCGCGCGATCAACGAAGGGACGCGATTGATCAGCCATACGCTGAACCGATTCATCGACTTCTTTGTCAGCAACAGAAGCAACTTCACGTGTGACGGCGATGCCGGCGTAATCCTTGATCTCGATTTTCGGGAGGATTTCCATCTGAACTTTATATTCGAGGCCACCCTTGCCGCTGATCGCCGCTTCAACCGTTTCCTGATCTTCTGGGAAAACGATTTTAGGCTCGAGTGCGAGCTTGATCGAATTGTCTTCGATGATCTTGCGGGTCGATTCATTGACGAGGTTCTGCACCACATCAGCCATGACCTGCCGACCATAAACACGGCGGAGATGCTCAACCGGCACTTTGCCCGGACGGAATCCATTGATGCGGACCTTGTCCTTCATCGTGACCAACTCGGTCGTCAGCCTTGAGGCCAGATCTTCCGCTGGTAGCACGACGTTAAATTCGCGCTTCAAGCCTTCCGTGAGCGTGTTCGTTACCTGCATGATCTTTTTTTGCCTTCAATCGATACCGCGCGACATTGCGCGGAGAACTTTGGAATTGGTGCGGGCGGAGGGACTCGAACCCCCACAACTTGCGTCACTGGAACCTAAACCCAGCGCGTCTACCAGTTCCGCCACGCCCGCTTATCCTCTCGAGACCGTGCTGGCGCGAGCCGCGCACATCCGTCAAGACCCGTCGGGACGCGGCTCTATAGCATGGTCGGAAAAAGACTCCAGCGCAAAAAGGACGGAAAAGCGCTTTAGTCTAAAAGACCTGCAATCACCGAACGAAGAGCCAGCGGCAGGTCATGGGCCATGAGCCCCGGCCCTATGGATCGTCCGGCTTCGGCATGAAGCCAAACACCAGCCGCCGCCGCCTCAAAAGCCTGATGGCCCTGCGCGAGCAAACCGCCAATCGCTCCGGCAAGCACATCGCCCGACCCTGCCGTCGCAAGCCATGGCGTGCCGTTCATGGATAAGGCAGCCCGACCATCAGGCGCAGCGATCACCGAGTCCGGCCCCTTCAAAACAACGACAAGACCTAAGAATGCAGCCGCTTTCCGGGCGCGGGTTAGTCGATCTTTTGCTTCAATAATCTCAGATTGTTTATTGAAAAGACGAGAAAATTCGCCATCATGAGGCGTAATCACGGCCTGACTCGCGCCTGACCGTCGGACATAGGCAGCCATCGCTACCGCATCGCCTTCAAAACTCGTCAACGCATCTGCATCGAATACCGAAGCCCGGCTGCTTTCGAGAATAAGTTTAACTTGGTCCCGGGTGGTTAGGCCAATACCGCCCCCCGGCCCCAACACCACAGCATTGCGGCGAGGATCGGCGAGGAGCGCCTCTAAGCCCGCAACACCATTTGATTGCCGAACCATGATATCCGTCAGCGCGGCTGCATTGACGGTCAGCGCGTCAGATGGCGAAGCGACCGTTACAAGACCGGCGCCCGTTCGGGCTCCCGCTTGCGCTGCAAGCCGCGCTGCGCCGGTGCTTTCGACACCGCCAGACACGACGAGCAAATGGCCCCGCCGAAATTTGTGCCCCTCTTCTTCCGGACGCGCCGGAATGCCCGGCCAGAGATCCGGACCATTCACAAGAAGCTTCGGAGAGAGGGATGTGATCATTGCATCGGAAATGCCGATATCCGCGACCGAAACTTTGCCGCAAAGCCGCCGCCCCGGATAAAGCCCATGCGCCGGTTTCAAACGGGCGAAGGTCACCGTTCTAGATGCTTCAAGCGCAAAACCCAGCACCTGCCCCGTATTGCCTTGAACGCCCGAAGGCACATCGACCGCCAAGACGGGAATGCTGGCCGCGCTGATCTTCTCGAGCACTTCGCGCGCGATGCCCTCAATCGGACGGTTGAGACCGGCGCCGAAGAGTGCGTCGATGACCAAGGACACGCCCTCAAGCGCCGTATCGGCGAGAGGAAGAACAGGCCCCGCCCATCCCTCGGCAGCCAAAGCCGCATCGCCGGTCAGCGCTTCGCGCGCCCCTAGAAGCGCGAGCGACACAACATAGCCCCGCCCGGCCAGACACCGCGCGGCAACGAACCCATCACCGCCATTATTACCCGGCCCACATAGCACGAGGATCGACGCCCCCGGCTGAACCATCTCCTGAGCACAATCAGCGACCGCCCGCCCCGCGCGCTCCATGAGGACAATTCCCGGAGTTCCGGCGGCAATCGTGGCCTGATCGGCCCGCGCCATCTCTTCAACCGTGAGAATCTCGTTCATTCCACCAACTTCGCCCCTTTCGGGCTGCAAAAAAGCCGCCTCTCAATGTTGCCTGCAATTTCAGAAAAGCGGTTGCATATTGTGAATGCATTTGCACAAATTTTAGGCAAATAATGCAATTTTCGACATCATAGTCACGCAATTCTTAATGGCGTCCCCTGAGTGAGAATGCTAAACCGCGTGCGGATTTCGGGTCGATAAACGGCCTCGAAGTCCTCAACGGACCCGGATGCTTCAGATGAAAAAGATCGAGGCGATCATAAAGCCCTTCAAGCTCGACGATGTGAAGGAAGCCCTCCAAGACGTCGGCCTGCAAGGCATAACTGTTACTGAAGCCAAGGGTTTCGGTCGACAGAAGGGCCATACGGAGCTCTATCGGGGCGCCGAATATGTGGTCGATTTTCTCCCCAAAGTGAAAATCGAAATCGTGCTGCCGGACGATCTCGTCGAGCGTGCAGTGAACGCCATTCGCAACGCGGCCCAAACAGGTCGCATCGGCGATGGCAAGATTTTTGTATCACCCGTTGAAGAAGCTATCCGTATCCGTACCGGTGAAACCGGACTCGATGCCATTTAACTCCGCACCGGTTGACCGGTCGGCGACAGTGATCGTGAACGCAAGTTCACTTTTTTAAAAAGAGGACGACGAAGATGAAGACCGCAAAAGATGTCCTGAAGGAAATCAAAGACAAGGACATCAAATATGTCGATTTCCGGTTCACCGATCCGCGGAAGATATTTTTGCCGAAGGCACAATGTTCGACGGCTCATCGATTGCCGGTTGGAAAGCGATCAATGAATCAGACATGACGTTGATGCCTGATCCATCAACGGCGCAGATTGATCCCTTCTTTGCTGCACCGACCATGTCGATCGTGTGCGACATTCTCGATCCCGGCACGGGCCAGCCTTACAACCGCGATCCGCGCGGCATTGCGAAAAAGGCCGAAGCCTATTTGAAATCGACAGGTATCGGCGACACTGTGTTCGTTGGTCCTGAAGCTGAATTCTTCATCTTCGACGATGTGCGTTTCATGTCGGACCCTTACAACACGGGCTTCAAGCTTGATCATTCGGAATTGCCGACAAATGGCGACACCGATTACGAAGGCGGCAATCTCGGTCACCGCATTCAGATCAAGGGCGGTTACTTCCCCGTTCCGCCGCAAGATTCCGCACAGGACATGCGCGGCGAAATGCTTGCTGCCATGGCCTCAATGGGCGTCAAGGTTGAAAAGCATCACCACGAAGTCGCCTCAGCCCAGCATGAGCTCGGCATGAAGTTCGACACGCTCGTGACGATGGGCGACCAGATGCAGATCTACAAATATGCGATCCACAATGTCGCGCAAAGCTATGGCAAAACGGCAACCTTCATGCCGAAGCCTGTGTATGGCGACAATGGTTCGGGTATGCATGTTCACCAGTCGATCTGGAAGGGCGGCAAGCCGCTTTTCGCAGGCAACAAATATGCTGATCTCAGCCAAGAATGCCTCTGGTATATTGGCGGTATCATCAAGCATGCGAAGGCTTTGAACGCGTTCACCAACCCATCAACGAACTCCTACAAGCGTCTCGTTCCGGGTTATGAAGCCCCCGTGTTGCTCGCTTACTCCGCGCGTAACCGTTCGGCATCATGCCGCATTCCGTTCACGTCATCGCCAAAAGCGAAGCGTGTTGAAGTGCGCTTCCCTGATCCGATGGCGAACCCCTATCTCGCCTTCGCTGCGATGTTGATGGCTGGCCTCGATGGCATCCAGAACAAGATCGATCCGGGTGCAGCGATGGACAAGGATCTTTACGATTTGCCGCCAAAGGAATTGAAGAAGATTCCAACCGTGTGCGGCTCGCTTCGTGAAGCGCTCCAGAAC
>RFXE01000134.1 GCA_009921785.1 Alphaproteobacteria bacterium | reverse complement strand
ATTGCGCGGCCCAACAATTCCTCATTATGGCCGACGCCATACATATCGGCAGTATCGAAAAAAGTAACACCCAGATCGATTGCATGATGAATGACCTTAATCGACGTCGCGTCATCATAGGCGCCATAGAATTCCGACATACCCATACAGCCGAGGCCAAGGGACGAAACACGCAAGCCGCTCTTACCAAGCTCCCGCTGGTCCATGACAATCCATCCTTATCAAGAGAAACAAACGATCTTTGGTAGGTCTAACGCGTGACGTTAGTTTTACAAAGGCGGATTTCGTCAATCCTGCAGCATCATATCCGCAGGGCCGCTCTCGGCGAGGATCACCTGCGCATTGGCGAGATCATTGCCGTGCGCTTTGGCAACAGCTTCATCGCGATCATAGCCGTGATCGAGCCAACGTTGGATAAGTCTTTCTTCGATCACATCAAGGGATGGTCGCAGCATGATCGCGAAATCAAAAAGCGGTCTCAAATCGCGCCATATCGGACGATCCAGGAGAAGATAATTGCCTTCAACGACAAGAAGGCGATGGCGCGGTTCAATCATGCGGGCGGACGCGCGCGACAGATCACTCACGCGGTCGAATACCGGGATCGCGACGTCATCCGTCGCATCGCGCAGACGGTGGAGGAGAGCGAGAAAGCCGGAGGCGTCGAATGTTTCCGGCGCGCCCTTGCGCGCGCGCAACCCACGCGCATCGAGGATCAGATTGTCATAATGAAACCCGTCCATCGGCACGACGACCGCAGGGGTGTCGGGCAAGCTCGCGTTAAGATGTTGGACAAGCGCATCAGCTAGCGTGGATTTTCCCGCACCGGGCGGACCTGCCAGCGCAATCAAGGCGCGCTTCTTGTCGCCAAACCGATCACGCAGCGTTGTGTCAATTTCAGCTGCGAGATCGTTGATAGAACGCATGAGGTCTTAAGCAACCATCGCTTCAGGCGGCGGCTCTTTCGCGCCGGTCATGATCGCAACGGCATCCGACATTGAGATCTTCTTCGGATCGACCAACGCATGACGCTTGCCCAAACGATGAATGTGGATTCGATCTGCCACTTCGAACACATGCGGCATATTGTGCGAGATGAGAACGATAGGAAGACCACGGCTTTTGAGCAGCTTCATAAGTTCAAGCACACGGCGGCTTTCTTTAACGCCAAGCGCAGCCGTGGGTTCATCCATGATCACGACTTTGGAACCGAATGCGGCCGCACGTGCAACGGCAACACCCTGACGTTGACCGCCTGATAATGTTTCAACGGCCTGACCGATATTTTGAATTGTCATCAAACCGAGTTCGGATAATTTTTCACGAGCCTTGTTCTGCATGCCCTTTTGATCAAGCGTGCGGAACAGTTTGCCCAGTAGTCCGGGCTTACGCATTTCGCGCCCCATGAAGAGATTGTCGACAATCGACAAGGCAGGCGAGAGCGCGAGATTTTGGAACACGGTTTCAATACCGGCATTGCGTGCTTCGATCGGTGAGCGGAAATTCACCACCTCACCGTCGAGACGAATCTCACCTTCATCCGGCACAACAGCGCCAACGAGGGCCTTGATTAGCGTTGATTTGCCAGCGCCGTTATCGCCAATCACGCCGAGAATTTCTCCCGGATAAAGATCGAAATCGGCACCATCGAGTGCGACCACGCGGCCATATCTTTTGTTAAGTCCGCGTGCGGTGAGAATAGGTTCGCGTTTCATCAGCCCGATACCTTTCTAATCCATTGGTCAACAGCGACAGCGCCGATGATAAAGGCCCCGGTAAGGAGTACTTTCCATTGCGGGTCAGCGCCCATCATATTGAGACCCATCGACATAACGCCAACGATGAGGGTTCCAAAAAATGTTCCGAGAATGGAACCGCGTCCGCCAAAGAGCGAGATGCCGCCAATCACCGCAGCGGTGATTGATTGCAGATTGAAATCGGTCAAAGCAGAAGACGGCGAGATCGACCCATTACGACCAATCGAAACCCAAGCCGCAACTGCCGCTATGGCGCCCGCAACCGTATAGACTTGAATGAGAAGACGTTTGGTACGAATGCCCGCGAGTTCTGCTGCATCAGGATCATCGCCGACCGCATATACATGACGGCCCCATGCGGTGTGCTGCAAGACATACCAGAAGCCAACCACGATAATCACCATCAGCACGACGCCATAGGTGAAGACGGCACCGCCGAGTTTGAAGGAACTTGCAAACCATTGCAGCGCCGGCGCTTTTTCAGAGATATCCGCATCGCGAATTGTTTGATTGGCCGAATAAATAAAATTCGTCGCCATCACGATGTACCAGGACCCGAGCGTTACGATGAAAGGCGGTAGACGCACAATGGCAACAAGAAATCCGTTCAAGAGGCCGCACAAAGAGCCAATCAAGCCACCAATCAGAATTGAGACCGAAACCGGCAGGCCATAAGTAAGCGCACAATTTCCGATCATGACCGCAGAGAATACCATCGCAACGCCGATGGAGAGATCGATGCCCGCGGTGAGAATAACCAAGGTTTGCGCAACGCCTAAAATACCGACGACCGCAATCTGCTGCAAAATCAGCGTAAGTGTATAGGTCGAGAAAAATTTTGGCCCAATCGCGATCGCAAAAAAAGCAATCAACATAACAAGGACAATCAGCGGAACTGCTGCGGGTGTCGAATGAAGAAAATGTTGAATACGACGAAGCGGATCATGGCTGTCATGAAATGACGCCACTGACGTATCGCTCTCATCAAGGACCTTTTCAAAATCCTGGGCGGAACTCATGCGTGATCTCCCCGGCGGGTCGCTTTGCGGACCTTTAACCTGTCGTCTGTCAGAAAGGCGGCCCGAAGGCCGCCTTTCCATTGTTCACCAGAATGGCAGAAGGGATCAACCCCAGCACTTCGCTGTGCCGTCCTTCGTGTCGATTGACGGAACGCCCTTAGCGGGCTTGTCAGTCACGAGGTTAACGCCCGTGTCGAAGAAGTTCTTGCCTTCAGTGTTCTTTGGCTTTTCTTTCTTCTCAGCCCAGTTCTTAATGGCTTCGATGCCGAGTGATGCCATCAAAAGCGGATATTGCTGCGATGTTGCACCGATCTGACCGTCCTTCACCGACTTCACGCCGGGGCAGCCGCCGTCAACCGAAACGATCAACACGTCTTTTTCCTTGCCAACAGCCTTGAGAGCCTGGAAGGCGCCAACCGCTGCTGGTTCGTTGATCGTGTGGATCACGTTGATGTTTGGATCCTTCTGGAGAAGGTTTTCCATCGCCTTACGGCCGCCTTCTTCGTTACCATTGGTCACGTCGTGGCCAACGATGCGCGGATCATTTTCGTCACCGATCTTGTTCGGATCCTTCGGGTCGATTCCGAAGCCGATCATGAAGCCCTGGTCGCGGAGAACGTCGACGGTGGGCTGTGACGGAACGAGATCAAGGAAACCGATCTTGGCTGACTTAGCCTTGTCGCCGAGGGTGGCGGCAGCCCACTGACCGATCAACTTACCAGCGACGAGGTTGTCGGTGGCGAAGGTCGAGTCAGCAGCGTCGATTGGATCAAGCGGGGTGTCGAGAGCGATCACGACGAGGCCAGCATCGCGAGCCTTCTTCACGGAAGGAACAATGCCTTTCGTGTCAGAAGCGGCGATCAGAATGCCCTTTGCGCCGTCAGCGATGCAGGATTCGATAGCAGCAACTTGGCTTTCGCTGTCGCCGTCAACCTTACCAGCATAGGTCTTGAGCGAAACGCCCAATTCCTTCGCCTTGGCGGTCGCGCCTTCCTTCATCTTAACGAAGAAGGGGTTCGTGTCGGTCTTGGTGATCAAGCAAGCTGCAATGCCAGCAGCCTGGGCCGGAGCAGCCATCATAACGCCGAGCGCAGCTGCGCCGAGCAAAGTCGTAATTAGAGTCTTCTTCATGAAAAACCTCCCTTTGGGATTCTAGGCTTGAGTTTATCTCTAAGCCCGCAGACGAGATTTGGGACCCGCATGCTTTGCGCATAGTTGCCCCTTCTCAAGCCCAAGGCAACAAGGATTTAGGCCGCTTGTCAATAACTAAATCAACTTGATTTAGTTATTAGGATTTGCTTGCCTAGTCGCCAAATATCGGCTTCGGCCGGGAACTATGTGTTGGGAGTGAAGCGTGACCCTATCGACAGAGAGGGATGGCGGATCATCGGCCCGTTCGGTCGCCACCGGACGGGGATCGAAACAATCCGACATCCGAGCCCATAATGAGCGGCTCGTTCTGTCCCTGCTGCGGCGGCGTAGCGGCCTGACCAAGGCAGAAATTGCCCGAATGACCGGACTTTCCGCCCAGGCTGTCTCGGTAATCATGCGGAAACTCGAAGATGATGGGCTCCTCGGGCGTGGTTCGATTGTCCGGGGACGGATCGGCCAGCCCTCAACCCCTATGGCGCTCAAGGCAGACGGAGCGTTCTCTATTGGTGTCAAGATTGGCCGCCGCAGCATCGAAATGGTGCTCATCGATTTCGTGGGCAATCTGCGCGAGGTGATCCGGGAGACCTATCGTTGGCCGATGCCTGCTCAAGTTACTCGCTTCATCCGCGAGGGCGTCGCGACGATAACTAACAAACTTTCGGCCGCTGAAAAATCACGCATTGCCGGCCTCGGCATTGCCTCTCCTTTCGAGCTCTGGCTCTGGGAAGACGGCGTTGGTGCACCGCGCGGGGCCATGGATACCTGGCGCACAACCGATCTCGTTAAAGAACTCGAAGATCATATCCCCTTCCCAATCTATCTACAGAATGATGCGACCGCTGCTTGCGGCGCAGAATTTGTTTTTGGACGCGGGCAAGATTTTCAAAGCTATCTCTATCTCTTCATCGGATTTTTTATCGGTGGGGGTGTTGTGCTGAATGGCTCGCTCTTGTCGGGCACGACGGGCAATGCCGGTGCGATTGGCTCATTTCCCTTACGCGGTCGTGACGGCCAAATGCTTCAGCTCATTGATGTTGCTTCGGCGTCAACACTCGAGATGCAACTTCAGCGCGACAATATCGATCCCTCACCTTTATGGAATCTCGCAGAAGGTTGGTCTGTTTTTCCTGAAGCGGTTCAAGAATGGATTTCAACAATTGCGCCGCCACTTGCAGAAGCAATTGTTGGCGCGTGCTCAGTGATTGATTTCCCTGCTGTCATCATTGATGGCGGATTTCCACCCGAGATTCGTAGACAAATTATCGAGAAGACAGCGGAGGCAATCGACAATCTGAATACCAAGGGCATAGTCCGACCAACGA
>RFXE01000133.1 GCA_009921785.1 Alphaproteobacteria bacterium | reverse complement strand
GTCATCCGGGTCGCCCTTGGTATTTTAACGCTCTGGGCGGTTTCCATGCTCATTTTCGGAGCAACGGAAATTTTGCCGGGCGATGTGGCGAGCGCTGTGCTCGGCCAAGGTGCGACTCCCGAAACACTTGCCGTATTTAGACATGAGCTCGGTCTCGATCGCCCCTCTTATGTTCGCTATCTCGAATGGTTTTTTAACGCGCTGCACGGTGATCTCGGCGTTGCGATGACCAATAAACGCGTGATTGTTGAAACGATTGCGCCACGCTTGGCGAATACGCTCTTTCTTGCCGGCTATGCTGCTTTGATTGCCGTTCCCACTTCCGTGGTGCTTGGAATTGTTGCTGCGATCAATGAAGGTAAATTCATTGATCGTTTTGTGAATATCATTTCTTTGATGACGATTTCGGTGCCCGAATTTTTTATCGCTTATGTTTTGATCCTTTATCTTGCGGTCCAGTTCGAAGTGTTTCCATCGCTCGCGACAGTGTTTCCCGAGATGGATTTTGCCGAAAAAATCTATACCGCAGCCCTACCCGCCTTTACCCTCACAATGCTCGTAATGGCTCATATGCTGCGCATGACGCGCACCTCTGTGCTTTCGATCATGTCGCAGCCCTATATTGAAATGGCTTTTTTGAAAGGCCTTACACGCAGCCAAGTAATTGTACGTCACGCACTGCCGAACGCCGCTGCGCCCATCATTTCCGTGATCGCCTTGAACCTCGCTTATCTCATCGTTGGCGTGGTCGTCATTGAAGTTGTGTTTGTTTATCCCGGTATTGGTCAGTTCATGGTGGATGGAGTTGCTAAACGCGATCTACCAGTGGTGCAGGCTTGCGGATTGATTTTCGCAGGAGCGTTTGTCGGACTGAATACGGTTGCGGATGTATTGGCCATTATGGTCAATCCCCGCTTGAGACACCCGCGCTAGGAACACCATGAAACTTTTCGGATATAAACCACCGTTAACGGCTTGGGTCGGTCTCGCCATCATCGTGCTGTTCGTGTTCGTCGCGATCTTCGCCGATTTTATCGCACCTTATGGCGAAGCGGAATCAGTGGGACAGACATGGGATGATCCGTCGTTCGCCAATTGGCTCGGCACTGATAATATCGGTCGTGATCTTTTATCGCGTTTGATCTTTGGCGCACGCATGACGATTGGCGTGGCGCTCGTCACAACAATTCTCTCTTTCTTCATCGGTATCACGACGGGCTTTATGGCCGCTGTCGGCGGACCGGTGATCGATCAAATTCTCTCGCGTCTCGTTGATGTGATGTTGTCGATCCCGCTTCTGATTTTTGCATTGATCATTTTGTCAGTGTTCGGCTCTTCGATTTCAACATTGGTTTTGACCCTCGCCATTCTTGATTCAACCCGCGTGTTCCGTTTGGCGCGCGCTGTCGCCACCAATCTTGCTGTGATGGAATATGTTGAAGCTGCACGGCTTCGTGGCGAAGGACTCTGGTGGATTATGCGCCGCGAAATCTTGCCGAACGCGTTGCCGCCGATGATTTCAGAATTTGGTTTGCGTTTTTGTTTCAATTTTCTTTTTGTCGCGAGCCTTTCCTTCTTGGGTCTCGGCATTCAGCCACCATTCGCCGATTGGGGCGGCATGGTGCGTGACAATGGCAAGGCGATCAGCTTCGGCCTCTCTGCGCCACTCTGGCCGGCGATTGCGATTGCGACGATGACGGTGGGCGTCAATCTTGTGGTCGATTGGATCTTGTCGATCAACTCACGTCCCTCCGGCGCATCGGCGGAGATGTGATATGACACGCACATCAAACGAAACAATTTTAAAGCTCACCGATTTGCGCGTTGAAGCACTTAGTGGTGCGGTGCTTGTTGACAATGTCTCGCTCGAATTGAAGCGCGGCGAAGTAGTAGGCCTCATCGGCGAGTCAGGCGCTGGTAAATCAACTATCGGTCTCGCCTCCATGGTCTATGCGCGCGCGGGATGCCGCATCACAGGCGGCAAGGTTGAAGTAGCGGGTGATGATGTGCGCGAACTTGATGCCGACGGGCGTCGTGAGCGCCGCGGTCAACGCATTGCCTATATCGCGCAAAGCGCTGCCGCGTCTTTCAATCCTGCCCATCGCTTGATGGATCAAGTGATCGAGATGCCGGTGAGTCATGGCCTCATGAAGGTCGAGGAAGCAAAAGCGTGGGCGCTTGAACTCTTCCGCGCACTTGATCTGCCTAATCCCGATACATTTGGTGATCGCTATCCACATCAAGTGTCAGGCGGGCAATTGCAACGCGCCATGGCGGCAATGGCCATGTCATGCCGTCCCGATATTCTTGTGCTTGATGAACCAACAACCGCGCTTGATGTGACAACACAGATTGAAGTGCTGGCGTTGCTCAAGAAACTCATTCGCGATTATAATATGGCGGCGCTCTATATCACGCATGATTTGGCTGTGGTTGCGCAAGTCTCTGATCGCATCATGGTGTTGCGCCATGGAAAAATGGTTGAACTCGGCGAGACCGCGCAAATTCTCCAAGCGCCGAAAATGGATTATACGCGCGCGCTTGTCGCTGAACGCCAAGCAGCTGATAAACTCGCTATCATCTCAGCCGCCAACCAAGCGCAGCCCGTGCTCGAAGCGAATGATGTCACCGGTATCTATGGCACCTTCACCGCTGTGAAACGCGTATCGATTACCGTGGCGCGCGGCGAGACGGTGGCGGTGGTGGGTGAATCAGGTTCGGGCAAAAGTTCATTGGCGCGTGTGATTGTGGGCCTCCTGCCCTGCCGCACCGGTGAGGTGAAACTCCACGGCACAGCACTCTCGCCTGATCTGAAGGGCCGCTCGCGCGATGATCTGCGCAAGGTGCAGTTGATCTATCAGCAGCCTGATGTGGCGCTTAATCCGCGCCAGACGATTGGCGAGATTATTGGCCGACCTGTTGAGTTTTATTTCAACCGTTCGCCTGCTGAAGTGAAAGCACGCGTCGCCGAATTGCTTCGTCTTGTTGGGCTCCCGGAAGATTATGCGGGCCGTTTATCGACCGCGCTCTCTGGTGGCCAAAAGCAACGTATCTGTATTGCACGCGCGCTCGCCGCAGAGCCTGATGTGATCATTTGCGACGAGCCCACCAGCGCGCTTGATCAATTGGTCGCGGAGGAAATTCTGAAGCTCCTCAAATCTCTGCAGGACAATTTGGGCGTCGGTTATCTCTTCATCACGCATGATCTCGGCATTGTCCGCCGCATCGCGCATCGCACGGCGGTGATGCTCAAAGGCGAGATCATTGCGCAGGGTCCCACGGCCGAAATCTTCTCGCCCCCCTTCCACCCCTATACCGAGCGGCTCCTGTCCTCCGTGCCGGAGATGCGGACCGATTGGCTGGACGATGTTCTTGCCAAACGATCCCTCAAATCGGCCTAAGCGGGGCCTTAACTGCCCCAATTCCGGCAAATTACCGATTTCGCTTTACTTCTCCCCCATGACCTGCCATAGGGACCGCGGGTTTCTTTCGCTCTACCTTATGTTGGCTGCGTGAAGCAGCGTGCTCCGGCACAATACACGATCTCCTAAAAACTGATTTTGTCAGCGTTTGATTAGAGTTTCCCGAAAAAGTCCGAAGCAAAGCTTTCGGTCTTGGGAACGAGGACTCACGCCTTTCATGTGAAGGGCGGCAACGCTTGATAAGTCTTAAGGAGACGACAATGGCGACCGGCAGTGTAAAATGGTTCAATTCCACCAAGGGCTTTGGCTTCATTCAGCCTGATCAAGGCGGCGCAGATGTGTTCGTACACATTTCAGCCGTTGAGCGCGCAGGTCTGCGCGGCCTCAATGAAGGCCAGAAGGTGAGCTACGAGCTCGCCACTGAAAAGGGCAAGACTTCAGCGGTTAACCTGAAGCTCGCATAAAGAATTCCGGTCGATCCTCGCGATCGACCGTTTTTTCTTCTTTTATCGCTATTAACGCTTGTCTGCGCTTGAAGTACCCCTTCGAGCGCAGCAGTTTTTATATGGATTTTTCATGGATAATTTTAACGGGCTTCGTTTGCAGCCTGCGCTTCTTCACGCGCTTGAGGCAATGAATTTTAAGACCCCGACTCCCATTCAAGCCGCTGCGATTCCGCCGGCGCTTGAAGGTCAAGATATTTTGGGTACCGCGCAAACAGGCACGGGCAAAACCGGTGCGTTTGGCATTCCCCTCATCGCGCATCTTCTCGACAATCCGGATCATCACGCGCTTGTGATGACGCCGACGCGAGAACTCGCCACGCAAGTCATGGCGACGATGCACCAAATCATCGGCAAGAAAACACGCATTCCGTCAGCGCTTTTGATTGGCGGCGCGTCGATGATGAATCAGTTCGAACAACTGAGAAAATCACCGCGCCTCATCGTCGGCACACCGGGACGCATCACCGATCATCTCTTGCGCAAAAGCGTGTCGCTTGAAGCGACGCGCTTTCTTGTTCTCGATGAAACGGACCGTATGCTCGATATGGGCTTCGGCATTCAGATTGATCGTATTTTGTCGTTCATTCCGAAAGAGCGCCAGACGCTCCTGTTCTCAGCGACTCTTCCGAATAATATTTTGAAGTTGTCGGGAAAATATCTCACCAATCCGGTGCGTATTTCGACCGGCAGCACGAATGCGCCTGCAGCGCTTGTGAAGCAGGAAAAAATCGAAGTCAGCGAGAGCGAAAAATATTCGATTTTGCTTCGTCAATTGGAACAGCGTGAAGGCACTGTCATTGTCTTTGTAAAAACAAAGGCAGGCGCTGATCGTTTGTCGAAAAAATTGCGCGCACAAAATCACAGTGCCGATGCGATCCATGGCGATCTGCGTCAGAATCAACGCGACCGTGCGATTAAAGCGTTCCAGAATTTCCATACCCGCATCATGGTCGCCACCGATATTGCGGCACGTGGACTTGATATTCCGCATATCGAAACGGTGATTAATTATGATCTGCCACAAGTTGCGGAAGATTATATTCATCGTATCGGCCGTACAGCGCGTAATGGCGCTGAAGGTGTAGCGATTTCATTAGTTACGCATGAAGATGCGAAAAAATGGTACGCGATCCAACGCTTGCTTAACCCTCATGAAAAACCCGAACGCATCGGCGGTCGCGGTGGCGCCCCTAAAACGGGCGCAAGATCGCGCGACCGTGATTATACGCGTTCATCACGCCCGAGAAAGGGCAATGCGCCTTTCGAACGCAAAGAATGGTCACCGGTCGGCGAGACCCACGATCATGCTCGTGAGAGTGATCGCGCTCCCGTACGCGGCAGTGAACGTACGCCTTCTCGTGGCAGCGAACGCGCT
>RFXE01000132.1 GCA_009921785.1 Alphaproteobacteria bacterium | reverse complement strand
GTCGCGGGTATCGAAATGCCGAAAATGAATCCGCGTTTCGCACCGATTGTCTATTCGGTTCCGGTGCAATTGCTCGCTTATCATGCTGCGGTTGCGCTTGGTAAAGATGTCGATCAACCGCGCAATCTTGCGAAATCAGTGACGGTCGAGTGAGCCTCTTCCGTTTCTAGCGGAAGCGCGCTACATTTTTGAAATGAGCCCTCAGCCACACTCTCCTGAACAATCGCCGACTCCGGGACCCTTTGATCCGGTTGCGGCTGTTCGTCCAACGCTTGGCCAAAAAATTCGTGGCTATTTTCTAACGGGTATTATTGTTGCCGGGCCTTTGGCGGTCACGGTTTACATCACGACGTGGATCATCGGCCTGATTGATTCATGGTTTAAGCCCTTGATCCCATCAGGCATGTTTCCGGAATGGATGACGCCTTACAATCTTCCGGGTCTTGGGCTGATCATCGCCTTTGTGAGCCTCACGCTTCTTGGTTTTCTCACGGCTAATCTTGTCGGACGTTGGCTCATTGGGTTTGGTGAAACTTTATTGGGCCGCATGCCGGTGGTGCGCGGGCTCTATAAGGGCGTCAAACAAGTTTTTGAAACGATCTTCTCGCAGCAGGGAACGAGTTTCAGAAAAGTTGGATTAATTGAATATCCCGGCAAAGGCCTGTGGTCTTTGGTGTTTCTTTCAACAGCACCCGAAGGTGAAATACGTTCGGCGTTGCCGGGCGTTGACGACTATGTGTCGGTCTTCTTGCCTTGCACGCCCAATCCGACAACGGGCTTTTTTGTTTATGTGAAGCGCAAAGACGTTATCGAGTTATCAATTTCGATTGATGAGGGCGCGAAGCTCATTATGTCGGCAGGACTTATTCAACCTGCGCCTGTAGCGTCGCCTGTTCGTCTAGCAAACCCATCTAACCCGCCCCCACAAGCCTAATCGCTTCATCACGCTCAAAGAGATAGAGCAGTGTACGCACGGCTTCACCGCGCGGAGAGTGCAGCGCTGAATCTTTCGCAAGCAACGCCTTGGCATCATCGCGGGCAATCGACAAAAGCGCGCTGTGACGGGTAGGGACGGTCAAACGGAAGCCAGGCATGCCGGATTGGCGCGTGCCGAGCACGTCACCTTCACCACGCAATTTTAAATCTTCTTCGGCGATTTCAAATCCGTCTTCTGTTTTGCGCATCGTATCGATACGCGCGCGACCGATTTCTCCGAGAGGGCCATAAAGCAACACGCAGGATGAGCGTTCAGCACCGCGACCGACGCGGCCGCGCAATTGATGAAGCTGTGCCAAACCGAAGCGCTCGGCATGTTCGATGATCATGATCGTGGCATCGGGCACATCAACACCCACTTCGATGACTGTTGTCGAGACAAGAATACGCGTACGGCCTGACGCAAAATCCGCCATCGCACGATCTTTGTCTGCGCCTTTCATCTTGCCATGAACGAGACCCACCTTATCACCGTAAATCGCGCGAAGTGATTGAGCGCGCTCTTCGACGGCAGCGAGATCAAGATCTTCCGATTCATCAACGAGCGGGCATACCCAGTATATGCCGCGCCCTTCACTCAAAGGTCGTTTGAGGCTCTCAACAATCTCGTCGATCCGCTCAAGCGGTAAAGCACGTGTATCAATGGGCTTGCGTCCAGCCGGCTTCTCCCGAATAAGCGAAACATCCATATCGCCAAAATAAGTGAGTACGAGCGTTCGTGGTATCGGCGTGGCAGTCATCACGAGCATATCAACCGCGTCACCTTTATGTGCCAGTGCTAGTCTCTGATGAACACCAAAACGATGTTGCTCGTCGATCACCGCAAGACCAAGATTTTTAAATTCAACCGCCTCTTGAAAGAGCGCATGTGTGCCAATGGCCAAATGTGTTGAACCCTCGGCGAGGCCGGACAAGGCTTGTGTTCTTGCCGCACCTTTTTCGCGTCCTGTGAGAAGCGTCATGGAGAGACCGATAGACTCCGCAAGCGGTTTCAAACGCTCATAATGTTGGCGTGCGAGAATTTCGGTAGGCGCCATCAAGGCCGATTGCCATCCTGCCTCTGCGGCCATCACCATGGAGAGAAAAGCAACAATTGTTTTGCCGGAACCAACATCACCTTGGAGCAACCGCAACATGCGTTCATGTGAAACGAGATCGCGTTTTATTTCTGCCAACGCATCGCTTTGCGCCTTTGTAAGCGCAAAGGGCAAGGCGGCAAGAGCGGCTTTAACGAGATGCCCATCGCCGGACCGCGATGTGCCTGTTTCTTTCTTCATCCGCTGCCGCATTAATAGCAGCGCAAGTTGCCCCGCAAAAAGCTCGTCATAGGCTAATCGCAAACGCGCAGGAGCTTCGGGCGCGAGATTGTCTTTTGTCTGAGGACTATGGAGACTTTTCAGAGCGTCTGCGAAAGAAGGCCAAGCCTCGCGTTTGACGAGAAGCGGATCAATCCATTCCGGTATTTCGGGCAGTTTTGCTAAAGCCGCTTGCGCGGCCTTATGCAGAATGCGCGGATAAAGACCGGCTGTTAATCCATAAACGGGTTCATAGGGCGGAAGCTTCGCATAGGCTTCTGCATCCAGTACGCGATCAGGATGGGTCATCTGGCGATGACCATCAAAGAATTCTATTTTACCTGATACAAAGCGTATTGATCCGACAGGTAACATCGAGTCAATGCGCGCGCGTTGGGCGTTGAAAAACACAAGCGCCATATCACCCGTCTCGTCTTCAACAAAAACACGATAAGGCACACGCGCACGACCGGGAGGCGAAGGCTTATGGGCGAGCACACGGATTTCAAACGTGCCAGATTGTCCAGCAACCGAGTCAGATAGTCGTCCGCTCAACCGACGATCAACGGCGTCATGCGGCAAATGAAGAAGAATATCGATCAGACGCGCCTCGCTTCCTTGCGGCGCAAGCAAGCGATCAAAGAGCGGCGCGAGTTTCGGGCCTATTCCTTGTAATGAGCGGATCGGCGCAAAGAGCGGATTGAGGATTGTGGGACGCATGATTAGACGGGCGCAATCGCCACGCGGTTATCGTGAAACGCCGCTCCGCCGAAAGGTGCTGGTGAGTCAGCACCTGTAAGAGTGTTGATGCCTTTGCCATCAACATAGGCGGTATTTGGCCAAATCGATTCAGCGACCAAGACGCCGCGTTTTATCCCGTCAAAATATTTTGCCTTTAATGTGACAGCGCCGCGATCATTGGTGAGCGTAACGCGCTCGCCATCTTTGATGGTGTGAGTTTGGGCATCGTCCGGATGAATAAGAACGGTGGGTTCACCTTCTCGTTCGCGGGATGTCTTCGTCTCAGTGAATGTTGAATTAAGATAGTTACGCGCGGGGCTTGTTGCGAGGCGGAACGGATAGGCGCTTGTCGCGTCTTCAATAACGGCCCAATGATCGGGAAGGGTGGGCATATCATCAATCGGCCCCATCGCTTGACCACCGGCGAAAGGCACGCGCGACCATTCAGGCGCGAAACGATATTTTCCATCTTTCCACGCAAAGCCTTTACGGAAATGCGCGTCATCGAACGAGGGTTGTGCGTCGATGTAACCTTTCTCTTCTAGCTCTTCGAGCGTGCCCCAATTTGAATTTTGCAGCGTCCAATCGATGAGTTCGCGATCACTCATCGCAAAACCGGGATGATCGGCACCCACCCGTTTTGCCAAATCGCAGATCACTTCATGATTGGAGCGGCATTCACCGGGCGGATTAATGAGCTTGGGACCGAGGCCGATATATTGATGACCACCGCCTTGATAAAGATCATGATGCTCCGTGAACATCGTGGCGGGGAGAAGAATATCGGCGTAACGCGCCGTATCAGTCATGAATTGCTCATGCACAACCGTGAACAAATCTTCGCGTGAAAAGCCTTCGATGACTTTTGTTTGTTCAGGCGCAACGGAAACCGGATTGGTGCTTTGAATGAACAGTGCTTTGATCGGAGCGCCTTGCTTTAAAGCCTCCGCATCACCTGTAAGGATACGACCGATTTTTGATTGATCGAGTTTGCGAATGCCGGGCTTTGCAACATCGAGCCCTTCGATCATGCTTTTGCGCCAATGATAAATTGCGCCGTTATTATGGAAGGCACCGCCGCCTTCATGGGCCCATGCGCCGGTAACTGACGCGATCGACGTCGCCGCATGCATATTTACCGCGCCATTGCGCTGACGTGAAAAGCCATAACCCAAACGAAAATATGTTTTCTTATGTGTGCCGACGAGCTTCGCGAAGGTTTCAATTTCTTCAACGCTTAAACCCGTGATTGACGCCGCCCAAGCGGGCGTGCGTGTTTTAAGATGCTCTTCAAGCCGCTCGGGGCAATCCGTATGCGCAGCCAAAAATTCGCGATCGGCTAACCCATCGCGGAAAAGCACATGCATCACAGCGCAAGCGAGCGCGCCATCGGATCCCGGTTTAACGATTAAAGCGAGATCCGCTTGATCAAGCGTTGGTGTACGATAGATATCAATCGCAACAATTTTTGCGCCGCGTTCTTTGCGCGCGCGCACCGCATGCGTCATCACATTGACCTGTGTTGCGACCGCATTGGTTCCCCAAATCACGACGCAATCGGCTTTTGCCATTTCACGCGGATCAGGGCCTTGAAGTTTACCGGTTCCCGCAATGTAGCCGGGCCAAGCGAGATTGATGCAGATCGACGAATAAAATCCGCAATAGGATTTCGCATTGCGCAACCGATTAATGCCGTCGCGATGCACAAGCCCCATCGTGCCGGCATAGTAATAGGGCCAGATCGTATCGGCCCCATATGTCTTCTCGATTTCGAGAAAGCGTGTCGCGATTTCGTTCATCGCCTCTTCCCAAGAGATGCGTGTGAACTGGCCCGAACCCTTCGGGCCAACACGCTTCATCGGATAGAGCAAACGATCAGGATGATGATTGCGCTCGGCATAACGCGCGACTTTCGCGCAGATCACACCGGCCGTGTAGCTTTGCTCTTGTGATCCATAGACGCGGCCAATGCGATCAGGTCCCGCGACTTCCACCTCAAGCGCACAGGCTGAAGGGCAATCATGCGGACAGACGGAACGGCGGCGCGGGAGGGATGTAGGAGCATTCATGGTGTGAAGTCTAAGGACTTGGCCGCAGCTTCGCAATCAACGCGCGGGCTCTCCAACAAAAAAGCGGCCCCAGAGGAGCCGCTTTTGGTAATCGATTAGGTAAAACCGCAGGCGTGATTAGCCGACGATTTCGTTGCCCGAGAAGAATTGCGCGATTTCGATAGCAGCCGTTTCCGGCGCGTCCGAACCATGCACAGTGTTTTCACCAACCGACTTCGCAAAGAG
>RFXE01000131.1 GCA_009921785.1 Alphaproteobacteria bacterium | reverse complement strand
GCCTTGGTGATTTTCTGAGTCGCCTTGACCGATGAGATCCGGGTCCTCAGGTCCTTCAATGAAGGCATGGTACGTCCCTTTTAAGGCGCGATCACGAGAATGATTTTGCGAATGAATCAACCGCCGCTTTGAGCGTCTTGGTTGAATCGTCCGAAAGATCCTTCGATGTCCGGATCGTCGAAAGAAGATCCGCGTTCTGCGACTTGAGCCAATTGAGAAGTCCGTCTTGGAACGCCTTCACGCGATTGACTGGCAATGTATCAAGATAACCGTTCACGCCGGCGTACAACACGCAAACCTGCTCTTCCATCTGCATTGGCGAGAACTGCGCTTGCTTCAGAAGCTCGGTCAAACGTGCACCGCGATTGAGCAAACGCTGCGTCGTTGCGTCCAAGTCACCACCGAACTGTGCGAAGGCCGCCATTTCACGATACTGCGCGAGCTCGCCCTTGATCTTACCGGCGACTTTTTTCATCGCCTTAGTCTGCGCGGATGAACCCACGCGCGACACCGAGAGACCGACGTTCACCGCAGGACGAATGCCCTGATAGAACAAATCGGTTTCCAAGAAGATCTGGCCGTCAGTGATCGAAATCACGTTAGTCGGAATGTAAGCCGACACGTCGTTCGCTTGTGTTTCAATCACAGGCAATGCGGTGAGCGAGCCCGAGCCTGAAGGCTTACCGAGTTTCGCCGCGCGCTCGAAGGCGCGAATGGAGATAGAACACGTCACCAGGATAGGCTTCGCGACCTGGCGGACGACGAAGCAACAGCGACATCTGGCGATAGGCAACAGCCTGCTTGGACAAATCGTCATACACGATCACGGCATGCATGCCGTTGTCGCGGAAATATTCGCCCATGGTGCAGCCGGTGAAGGGTGCCAAGAACTGCATTGGCGCAGGATCGGAAGCGGTGGCTGCCACAACGATAGAATAATCAAGTGCGCCTTGCTCTTCGAGAACCTTCACGAATTGCGCAACGGTTGAACGCTTCTGACCAATCGCAACATAGACGCAATAAAGCTTCTGGCTTTCGTCAGTGCCTTGGTTGATCGACTTCTGATTGAGGATCGTGTCGAGTGCGACAGCGGTTTTACCCGTCTGACGATCACCGATGATTAATTCGCGTTGGCCGCGACCAATTGGGATCAACGCATCAACAGCCTTAAGGCCGGTAGCCATTGGCTCATGCACGGACTGGCGCGGAATAATGCCCGGCGCCTTAACGTCAACCTGCATGCGCTTTTCAGCCTTGATCGGGCCTTTGCCATCAATCGGATTACCAAGCGCGTCAACAACGCGGCCCAAGAGACCCTTGCCGACCGGCGCGTCCACGATGGCGCCTGTGCGCTTCACCGTCTGGCCTTCTTTGATGTCACGGTCGGAACCGAAAATCACGACGCCGACATTGTCGGATTCGAGATTGAGGGCCATGCCCCGAATGCCGTTTTCGAACTCGACCATTTCACCGGCCTGAACATTGTCGAGGCCGTAAACGCGGGCGATACCGTCACCGACGGAAAGCACTTGCCCGACTTCCGTGACGTGAGCCTCAGAGCCGAAATTCTTGATCTGATCTTTAAGGATTGCAGAAATTTCTGCGGCGCGGATATCCATCAGCCGACCTCTTTCATCGCAGTACGAATGCCGTTGAGTTTAGTGCGCAGGGACGAATCGACCATTTTCGATCCGATCTGCACGACGAGTCCGCCGATGATTTCCGGATCGACTTTGAGGTCGATCTCGGCTGCTGCACCGGCCACATCCCGAAGCGCCGCTTTGATGGTCTCGAGAGCCTTTGTTGAAGGCGTCTCGGCCAGCGTGACGGTGGCGCGCGTCACGCCGCGATCTTTGTCGACCAAAGCGCGGAACGCCTTGACCATCTGCCGAACGGCAAACAGACGACGCTTTGATGCGACGAGAAGAAGAAATTTCTGGGCCAAGCCGGCCACCTCGATTTTCGCGAGGATCGGCTCAAGCGCGCGCAATTGTTCATCGGCGCTGAAAATTGGGCTCATGACGAAACGGGTCATGTCGGGGTTTGCTGCCACGAGGTCATCAAACCGGCCGAGGTCGGCGAGTACCGAGGAAACCGCGTTGGTTTCTTTCGCGAGCTCGAACAAAGCAGTCGCGTAACGTGCTGCAAAACCTGAGGAAATTGATTGTTCGGCGGCCACCGGCTTAGATCTCTCGGTTCACGGGTCGATTGACGCTTCCCACCCCATACGCAATGCCCGAAGCGCTGCGGCACAAAATAGGAAAAGTCAGGAACATGCCACCGCGTAGAGCCCACGCCGAGGCACGGGCGGGTGGTTAGCATAGGCCCTTCGCAAGTGCAATGCGGCAGGGGTGGATTTGCCCCCCTCAACTTTGGACCGATGACCCGCCGAGGCGGGCATTAGCAGTCAATAAAAACTCTGCGGATCGATATCGATCCCCACCCGGACATTGCCTGTGGCCTTAGGCGCGCGGGCAAGCCACTCCCGAAGATAGGTCTGAATTGGCACCGCTCGGTCGGTTTTGACGAGGATCCGGAACCGATGCCGCCCCCTTATCACCGCAATCGGCGCCTCAGCGGGCCCCAAAACCATGACGCCCGGGGGCGGTTCGGCAGCCCTCGCAAGGGCGCGGGCGTAAGATTCGGCAGGTTGGCGGTCATTGGCGGAGATAATGAGCGCCGCGAGACGACCGAAAGGCGGCATCGACGCCGCCTCGCGCTGGGCGGTCTCCTCACGATAGAATCGCTCGGCATCACCCGACACCAAAGCGCGGATGACCGGATGATCCGGATCATAGCTTTGTAAAAGCGCCCGACCGGCCGTGTGTCCACGACCCGCCCGCCCTGTGACTTGGCCAAGCATCTGGAATGTCCGCTCAGCCGCCCGCGGATCACCCGAGGTCAGGCCGAGATCGGCATCAACAACACCGACGAGTGAAAGGTAAGGGAAGTGATGACCTTTAGCGACGAGCTGTGTGCCAATCACAATGTTAAAATCACCTGCGGCCACCGCTTCAATTTCGCGGCGTAAACGTTCGATCCCTCCGGGCATATCGGAGGATAAAACAAGCGCGCGCGCATCGGGGAATTGTTCGGCCACTTCTTCTTGCAGTCGTTCAACACCGGGTCCGCATGCCGCCAAACTATCCTCTGCTGAACATGAAGGACATGTCTCGGGCCGCCGTTCGACATGACCGCAATGGTGACACATCAAAGCGCGGCGAAAGCGATGTTCAACAAGCCATGTAGTGCAATTCGGACATTGAAAACGATGACCACAATGACGGCAAAGCGTCAAAGGCGCATAACCTCGACGATTAAGATAAAGCAAAGTCTGTTCGCCGCGCGTAATCGTCTCGCGTATCTCGCTGATCAACCGCGGTGATAAAAAACGTCCTTTGCCCGGCGGATCAACGCGCAAATCAATAGTTGCGATATCAGGCATGGCGCGGCCACCATGACGCTCGGGCAATTTGACATGCGTGTAACGTCCTGCCTTTGCATTCACACGACTTTCGATTGATGGTGTTGCGGATGCTAATATCACCGGCGCGTTTTCAAGTCGCCCGCGCACAACAGCCATATCGCGTGCGTGATAATGAACACCGTCTTCTTGTTTGTAAGCCGTTTCATGCTCTTCATCGACAATGATCAAACCGAGATCGGCATAAGGCAAAAACAAAGCTGAGCGCGCGCCCGCAATAACTTTTGCTTCACCTGATGCAAGCGCAGAAAATATTTTCTCGCGCCGACGACCGGAAACACCGGAGTGCCATTCGGCAGGACGAACACCGAAACGTTTTTCAAATCGGTCTAAAAATTGTCCCGTCAATGCAATTTCAGGCATGAGAATTAAAGACTGCCGCCCTTTACGCAATGTCTCGGCAACGGCTTCAAAATAAACTTCCGTTTTGCCTGATCCTGTTACGCCTTCAAGAAGCGTTGTTGAGGATTGTTCTTGTCGAATTGAGTTTAATAATTCACCGACAGCTTTGCTTTGTGCTTCAGAAAAAATTGTTGTTGTAAAATCAGGATCAGGCAGAGGCGCAATGGGAGCTTGCGGCATGGGCTCGGGTATAAGAGTGCCTTCATCAATCAAGCCATCAATGACGGCAGCACTCACGCCTGCTTCATCACAGAGATCGCGCTTCGCGCGCAATAAACCATCGCTTAAAATCTCGAGCACCCGCTGCCGTGCCGGGGTGAGACGCGCAGGCGGCGCGCCCACAAGACGAACACCCATGGCGATGCGTTCATTTCGTTCAATCTCGGGCGCACGCAAGGCCATGCGCAATACGAGGCCGCGCGGCGCGAGCGTGTAACGCGCAACCCAATCGACAAACTCACGCAATGTCGATGAAAGCGGAGTCGCATCCGCTTTGGACATCACCGCTTTGAGATTGGAGGCCGAGGCCCCTTTGCGCGTTTCCCAGACGACACCGATTGTTTCGCGCGCGGCCAAAGGCACATGCACAACGTCACCCGGCTCAACGACAAGGCCCGGCGGCACTTTGTAGGAATAGGCAATATCGAGCGCGAGCGGGATCAGCACATCGGCGATTACCGCTGCGGGGGCATCAGACTCGGAAAAGAGGGAATCGAGGGTTCGGGAATCGGAAGACATGGAAAACGAATAGCATCATTATCGGACCGCGGACGACCCGCCGCTTACAGCCTGTTAATTCCGAATATGCGAAAAGGCCTCATGTCCCGCGATGAGCCCTCACCCTCGAACCCCCTAAAACCTGCGAGGCCTATCTGCGCGATATGGCGCAATTCTTAAGTTTTCTGGGCGTTACACCGGGAATGGATATCGATCCGCGCCTGAAAGCTCTGGAAGCGGGCGATATCCGCTCCTTTATGGCCAAAAGGCGTGAGGACGGGGTAGGAAGCCGCAGTTTGATGCGTCAACTCGCGGGCATTCGCTCTTATCTGAGATTTCTCGAGCGTGAAGGGCTGGCTGACGCCTCGGCGCTCTCCGCCATTCGCGGGCCCAAATTGCCCCGCCTTTTGCCGAAACCCGTATCCGCCAAGACGGCTTTGCGGCTTGTTGATCCCGAAGAGAGGGCGGACGAGACGCGTGATCCCTGGATATTGGCGCGCGATGCCGCCGTGATGACACTTCTTTATGGGTGCGGTTTGCGAATCTCGGAAGCTTTGGGGCTTTTGGCTCGTGATTGCCCCGAGGCGGGGTTCGACACCTTACGCATCACCGGAAAAGGCGGCCGGACACGGATTGTGCCCGTCATCGGCCCGGTGATTGAGGCCATCACCGCCTATCGCGCGCTCTGCCCCTATCGGTTGGCGCAGAATGAACCGCTCTTTCGCGG
>RFXE01000014.1 GCA_009921785.1 Alphaproteobacteria bacterium | reverse complement strand
CGCACTGATATCTGACGTTATTTTCAGCTTTACACTTCCTTTTTCAGGTAACGGGTGAACTTCGATCGACTTAATCAAAGATCGAAATTGTTCAGCTGCCTGTACTTTCAACTCAGGGTCCTTTGTTAGGTGGTCTTGCAGATTACCAATCCGCTTTTTGTAGGATTCGATGAGTTTGATTTGAGATGAAGAGTTGAATATTGATTTACGCTTTGCGCGTTAGATTTTTTGATATCTGACGAGAAATCGAGATATTTAAAGCCGCAAGGGTGTTTTCAAACGAGGCGAGACCGCGCAACAGCGCATCACCTTCGAGCCGCACAAGCTCTGCGCCGCTAAATTGCGTTTGGTCGAGGATGATCCGTGCCGGATCAAACGGGGGCTTGAGATAGCGGAATGATCCCTCACCAAGATTCACATCATCTTGCGGGACGCGCCCTAGCTGAATCCGTGCGCTATACGCCCAGACATTTTCGAAGGTGAAGCGGCGAAGGCCCGCATCGTAAAGCCTCCGGGTCAGAGCCTGGATGGGCAGAAAGCCCTCGCCCATCGGCACACCGGCGACGGTTAGATGTCCAGCGTCTTCGGCGCTCACCATCACATGGTCTTTGATGTGGACGGAGTGGACATGCGACAAAACGGCCCCAAGCGCACGCTCCGGATCCTCAAGCACCATTTGGGAGTTGCCATAGTCATATAGAATTTTGAGCCGCGGATGATTGACCGCGTTCACGATCTCCGCGAGTTCCGGCCCTGTAAAATCCTCGTGATTTTCAAGCACGATTGTGACGCCGACCTGATCTGCATGAGCAACAACCTGTTTGAGATCGGCGGTCGTCTTTTGCATCATCTCGGCAACCGTGCCCGTGTGGCGCGTATAGGTACGCAAGGATAGAGCGTTCATGCGATGCGCGACGTTGAGCAGCTCTTTCATATGGTTCGGGTCAGTGCCGCTCGTATCGATTTCGAGGCTCATTTTGGAATCCGCCAAACGCGTGCGCACCTCATCCATGCGCCAGGGTTCCTTGCCTCCCAAATGCCGGTAATTCGGATTGTTAAGCGAAAGATTGATGCCGGTGAAGCCTAATTTTTCTGCCAGATCAATATAAGCGATCGGCCCGAATTCCGGCGCATGCGCAAAATGATGCCACAGGCTGAAAGAGTGAATAGAAAGGTCAATGGTCATCAGCCTATTATCCTTTCCAATTCCGCTTCTGCCGCACGAATATAGCGGTCACGAACTGCCACATCGCTTTCGCCAACCGTTTGATACCGCAAGCAACAATAGCCTGCCATACGATAGGCAAATGCTTGTTCCAAAGCGTCGTATCGTTGCTTGACCCGCGGCATATCGAGCGCATCAAAAAATTCAACGCGGGCCGTCTCGCTGAGCGGCTCGCACAGATTCAAAATCTGGAAGGCAGGAGAGAGAAAGCTATAGACATCTTCGACAAGGTCGCCCATCGCGGGGCATTGCCAGTCGACAAGTCGCAAGTCTTCGCCGTGGCCAATCAGATTGGTCGCACCGATATCGGTATGGATCAGTGAAAGCCGCTCCGGTGTTGGTGTTGCAAAAGGAGACGGGCGGCATGTTTGAAAGGCAGTAACGAGTCTATCCCTCGTGCAGCGCGCGAATAGCGCATGGCCTTCCTTTAAAATACCTTCAGCCGTTATGGGCACCACCCGAAACCCATGAGCGTTGGCAGCTTCCTTGCGACGCAGAAGATGTGCCATGCCCATGAGATCATCCTGCCAGACGTCGCCTTCGACATAGTTATAAACGAGAATGCCTTCATTAGGCCAAAACGCAAAAGGCTCCGGCGCAACGTTCAAGCCGGATAGTCTTTGTAACGCTGCCGCTTCCGCCTCCGGCAAATTCGGAAACAGGCTGTCTTTTAAAACCGCGCGGTAGCATTTGACTACATAGTTGCCGGACGGATTGGAAACTTTGAGCACATCGTTCCAATAGCCGCCCGCGAGCTTTTTGATCTGATAGGGCCCATCGCCCAAACCGCGTGCGGTAAGAAAATCGGCTGCATGGGCGATATCGAATTGGGAGGACATCAAATCGCCATGCCGCGTTTGCGTCCCTCATAAATCGCCATCGCGGCATTGCGCGCGGCAACCGCATCGCCGATGCCGTCAAGCCCCAATTCGCGGGCAATCGAATCCTCCGGCGTATTGGTGGCGGCAATGACCAGCGTATCCGCTTTGATCTCGAAAGGCTCACCGCCGAAGGATTTCAGCTTGGCACCTGAGCCGGTCCAATGCTGCACCATGGTTTCCGTATGCATCTTGACGTCAAGCGCTCGAAGATGCTGGCGCATCTGCACATCGGCATTGGTGCGTGCCATTTCGAACATGACTGACGCAGCCGGCGTCACGAGAATCACCTTGTGCCCGTTTTGCGCGAGATGAAGGACAGTGCCTGAGCCTTTCCAATTCGCGGTTTCATCGAGAAACAGAACGGTCTTTCCGACGCGTGCCGATTTCGCCATCACGTCTTCAGCCGAAGCGACATTGCCGTTTTCAATGCCGGGGAGTGTATCAAATTCCGGCATCGCGCGCTGAAAGCCTTTCCCATCGGGGTTGGAGCCTGTGGCGACGACCACCTCGTCCGCGCCGTAAGCGGTCACCTCATCGGCTGCGAGATATGTATTGTAATCGACCTGCACCTGCAGCTTCATTAATTGTCGTTCAAGCCAATCGATGTAATCGAGAATTTGCCCGCGGCGCGGTTGATTGCCGGCGAGACGGAACTGTCCGCCAAGCTTCGGGCCCGCTTCGACAAGCCGCACTTTATGACCCCGCTCGGCAGCGACGCGAGCGCATTCAAGCCCCGCAACACCACCGCCGATCACGAGTACGGATTTCGGTTCCTTTGTGGCTTCGAAACGGTCGCCGCCCCATTCGAATTCGCGACCGGTACTCGGATTGATCAGGCATGAAATCCAGTAATCGCGATAACGCCGCCCCCAGCACATCTGGTTGCAAGAGAGGCATGGGCGGACATCCTCGGAGCGACCTTCCTTGGCTTTGTTGGCGAGATGCGGATCGGCAATCTGACCGCGCACAATCGAGACCATATCCGCTTGGCCGGAGCTGATCACATAATCGGCGTTCTCAGGCGTGCGGATATGGCTTTCACATTGCACTTTGGCGAAACTCACGACCTGCTTTAGGGCTTCGGCATGAGGAGCGCCTAGCTTGTCCGCAGAAAAGACATTCGGGATAAGATCAGCGAAATTGAAATAGCCACCCGTGCCGCAGGTAACATAGTCCATCAGCTGTTTGCGGTCGTGATAGCTGACGATTTCCTGCAATTCTTTGATGCTTTGCGAGACTTTCGTAGAGGGGTCCATATTGACGGCGAGCCCGATGATAAAATCATCGCCAACCTGCTTCCGGATCCGCTCCATCAGCGTGCGAGAAAACCGCATTCGGCTTTCAAATGAGCCACCCCATTGATCGGTGCGGCGATTGTTGAAAGGCAACCAGAATTGATCAATCAGCGCGTTATAGGCAGCAAAGAGTTCGATGCCGTCAAACCCGCTTTCTTTCGCGCGACGGGCGGCTTGCACATAGCTTTCGAGCACCTCTTCAATCTCGCGCTCCGTCATCGCGTGGCTGCCATCGGAATCGTGGAACGAGGGCAGGCCAGAGGGTGACCAGCTTGGTGCATAGGAATTATCAAAATCGCCATGCTGGCCGACATGATAAAGCTGATGGCAAATCACTGCGCCATGAGCATGGACGGCATCTGTGATTTTTCGAAAATGCGGGATGACCTCATCAGTGCCATGGCGGAAATTGCCGCGTGTTAACACGCCGGTGGCATGCACAGGAACCGGCTCGACGACAATCATTGCCGCGCCGCCCCTTGCACGCTCCTCATAATAGCCGCGATGGCGTTCTCCGGGTAGGCCGTCCTCCGCCATATTCGCTGTATGAGAGCCGAACACGATGCGGTTGCGCAGCGTTTTGTGGCGCAGTTGCAACGGTGTAAAAAGAGATTTGAATTTAGTCATCTCATCGCTCTAAAGGTTTTGCAAAGCTCACAAGGCGTTCGTGAAGATCGCGGGGTATTGGAACCCCCGCTTTGACCCGTTTCGCTTGATTGGCTTCACGACGTGCATTAGGAAGCCGTGCTCCGTCTTGTGAGATAATGTTTTGTATAAGCTTTTCGACTATTGAATTGAAATGTTTCGCGCCAAACGTTTTGGGTGATATAGCTATAAAAAATTGCCCATTATTAATGGGAACATTATCAGCTTCGGTAAAAGAGCCCATTTGAGTTCCTAGTGCGCTTCCCGTCATTGCCGCGCATAAGACCTCGACGATCAATCCTTGACTGAATCCTTTGACGCCTCCTGACGGAGCCATTGAGCCTTCAAGTCCTTTAACGGGATCGGTGGTGGGTTGGCCATCTTTGTCGAGTGCCCATCCCAGCGGTATTTTACGCCCTTCTTCTTGAGCCCGCTTCACAGCTGTCCAGGCAATATGAGATGAGGATTGATCTATTAGAAAGCGGATTTTGCCTCGCCGTCCCGGTACCGCAAAGGACATTGGATTGGTTCCTATGATTGGCTTCTTACCGCCAAACGGAGCGATCGCCGCTATTGAGTTGGTAAATCCAAAGGCTAGAAGCCCCTGTTTAGCCAAGATTCCTGTATGATAGCCTAAAGTTGCAGCATTATAAGAATGCGCTACTCCCATGGCGGCTATCCCAAATTTCTCAGTAGCTGGAACGAGCTTTTCAAATCCCTTTTCAATAGCGGGATGTGCGAATCCGCCTTTGGCATCGACCATAAAGGCAGTGGGAGTAATCTTTTTGATTTTCGGTCTCGCCTTGCCATCAATTTTTCCGCTCTTAACATGCAGGCAATAATAGGGCAGCCAATGAAACCCATGGCCGTCAAGGCCCGAGAGTTCAGTATCGAGAATAGCTTCGGTAAAATAATTGGCGTTCCGTGGAGCAGTACCTACACCGGTCAAAGCCTTAAAGATAAGTTCACGCGCTTGTTGAACGCTCAATGTTATTAGATCCGACATTATTATTCTCCCCGGCCATTGCTTTTGGTTCAGACTAATATGAATAATCTAAAAATGCGAGCCGGATAAAAAATAGTCAGTTCAAGTATTGGCTGGGTTCATTGAAGAGGAAAAGCACCCAATGACTGTTAGTTTATTTGAATATCGCTTGATCTTAGATTCTATGCACAAACTTATAAGAGTTTTGGGCGGTAATGAAGCCGTCGATTTTCTTTTCGAATGGCCGAACAATCCACAACCGCGCGAAGTGCATGCAAAAAGTTTGCCTGTTGTAGATCAATTATCGAATATAAAAAAATCAACTTTACCTGATTTATCCGTTCTCATTGATTTTTTTATAACTTACTCACCATTTTTTGATTGGCGGCAAACATATTCCTTGGATGATCTAGGGTCTGAATTTTTAAAAAACTATGGGTGGGTAGAGATTATTGGAGAACGTGGTGCATTTGCAAGCACTCAGATTGCGGCCGGATTTTTGATGCTTGGTGCTAATACGTCTTATCCTCTCCATACTCATGATGCAGAAGAATTATATATTCCCCTTGCCGGGCACGCTGAATGGGCGAAGGGCAATGATACCTATACTTTGAAAGCGCCAGGAACGGTCATTCATCATCCATCTCGTGTTGCTCACGCTATGCGAACTCATTCCGATCCGCTAATTGCTTTATATGTATGGCGAAACGGCGATCTAATTCAAAAATCGAGTTTCGTAAAGAATTAGCCATTAAGCAGTGCAAGCTGTGATTTTGCGGTCGCAACGATGGCATCATCCTGCAAAATGTCATAATGTCCAGGATAGAGAATTCGCGCGCCCAAGTTTATAAGGCGACGAATACTCTGTCGAGCATCAACTTTATCAGATCCCTTAAGATCAAAAAACATTTTTCCCTGATAAAGAGCATCGCTCGAAAATAAGGCACCTATTTCAGGATCATAAACGGCAATTAAGCCAGGTGAATGGCCAGGCACATGCAATATCTGAAGTATCCTTCCGCCGAGATCGATTTCATCCCCATCATAAAGCAATCCTGTTGGCGGTGCAGGCTTAATTGCATAATTGCTAAAGTCATAATTTGGAGTTGGGAGAAAGTTGAAACTATCTATATTGAGCCAGCCGCCCCAAAAAGTAAGTTCGGGTGTCGGGTTTTCTAAGATATCCATTTCGGCAGGATGCATGCGCCGATCCATAAATTCATAAGCGCCGCCGATATGATCATAATGCGAGTGACTTAATAAACATATTACGGGCCGTGATGTGAGGCTCCTCACAAAAGGAGAAAGCGGAACAATGCCTACACAAGTATCGATCAAGAGTGCTTTGTCGTTACCAACAATCAGCCAGCTGTGAGAACTGTGAAGCGGTCCAAGACCGGGTTCTCTGATTCGAAATATACGATTAGGGAATTGGGTGATTTCAAACCAGTTGTGGCTCATATTTAGTTTCCCTTCGAGTGCACTTTTTATGACTGCACTTGCTTAAAGATGCAATTCAAGCCAGTTTTATTGTGTTTTGTGTGAGATGATTTTAATGACAAACTTAACACATGTAGTGATTGTTTATGAGACGGAGGAAGCGGCACGGGCTCGCCTTATCCGTTACGGCTACTCCGCTGAACTAGCTAATGAAATCGCTGTTTATCTTGGGCAGGCTACCGATCTGCCGGATTTCTTTGAGGAGATAACTAAAACGCTTTATGCTGAAGGTTTGATGGTCGATTTCATTGAACTCGACGCATTGCTGGCACGCTTGCCGGAAATGATGTCCCAGCGTGATTCGACGATTCTTTGGACGATCACCGATGGGATCCGGTTTTACCGCGGCTCGTCTATTTCTGCCCTGTCCCGAATGGCGGGCTTTGCTCGTTACGGATCTCCTGTTGCGGCGCAACATATTTGTCAGAACAAATTTGCAAGCCTGGCACTTGCGGCGGCAGCGGGTATTCCGATTGCACCCACACAATTGATCGAGGGAAGCAAGCTCTTGGCTTCGTTGGGCGATTGGCATCAACAACAAGGCCCCTATTTTGTTAAACCCAACACATTAGGGGCTAAGATTGGTATCTTCAGTGATAGCCGTTGCGCTACACTGGAAGAAGCGCTTGATCGAACGGAACGCTTATGGGTGCGCTATCATGATCGCGCTTTGATCCAACCCTTTGTCGCGGGCGATGATGTGCGGATCAGCTTTATGAATGTAGGCAGAGGCTTCCGCGCTCAGCTTGGTATTGAACAATTGGCTAAAGACCCGCGCAGCGAAACTGGCGGCGAATTTATGACCATGAAGGATAACGAAACACTGTCCGGTGCTCGTGATACGGCCGGAACCAGAGGTGGCTTTGGCGAAAGCCGGGAAGCGGCATTTGTGCCCAAAATGATTAATCTTCGGAAAGATGGGACGCCGCGCTCCGTTGCGGCAGTCGATCAAATTGAAACGCTTGCTGAAAAACTTGCAGGCCTATTGGAATTAAGAGACTATTTTTCAATTGACGTGCGTATTGATGGGGCCGGTAAGCCTACCATGTTCGAGTTTGAAATATGTCCAGGTATTACAATTTATGATTTCCAAAATTATCTTAAAACGACCCATAGCTTGAGCCTGGGCGCAGCATTGGCCCAATCGCTAAAGATTGCATTTCAGCATCGCTGGGACAAACAGGAAGCCTGAGCTTAGACGAATATCGTTTCGAGCTCGCTGATGATTTTATCTTCAATCCGACGCGCTGCAGGCGTTGCGGTCGTCCCCTGGCTCATTAAATAGATGGGAACCGGTTCAAGCGCAGGCAACTGTTTTGTTTGCACGCTTTCTAAAAGGCCATGAGGTGCCGTACCTGCGGCCATGGATGTTACGGCAAGGCCTGCATTAACTGCTGCAACAATCCCGGCATGGCTTTGGCTTTGAATGGCAACACGCCATTGGCGGTGTCTAGCTTCAAGGGCTGCGATCATCGCCCGCCGAAATACACAGCCTTCCGGATAGGCTGCAAGGGCTACCGTCTGATTGTCCCGAATATGGAGGCCTGGCGCATACACCCAGTTTAATCGAGCCTCGGTACTTATCCGTGCAGAAGATGGACGTGAAGCCAAGGTGACGAGCGCAAGATCGACATCTTGTCTTTGGAGGGCCGCTACCAAATTAGCGCTTAAATCACAGACAAGTTCAATTTCCATATCCTTAATGTCATCGCGCATGGTGGCCATAACACGAGCACATATGCTTAGCGCGTAGTCATCTGGCACACCAATACGCACTTTTTGAGGCGGCGTTTCGCTCCGAGTGGCCGATAGCATCTCATCATAGGCGGCTAGGACACTGAGAGCCTTGGCGTAGAGTTCGCTCCCTTTGGATGTCGGTTCAAGCCGGTGGTGCTGCCTTACGAACAGAAGACCCCCGATTTGTGTTTCAAGCATTTTAAGCCGGATGCTCATTGCGGCTTGTGTGCAGCCAAGCCTATCCGCAGCCCGGGAAAGAGACCCCCGTTCATAAATGGCAACAAAGCTTCGGAGCAGCCTGACTTCAATATCCATGGCATAAATATGCATTATGTGAAGCATAAGCACAATTGGCTTGTCAAAAGCGTACCCGTCCGTGAGACTGGCCCTAATTTAATGATGGATAATAAAAAATGATTGTAGGGTTCATCGGATTGGGAATGATGGGGCGCAACGCCGCCCTCAATATCAGGCGCGCGGGCTTCGATTTGGTTGTTTACGATGTCCGACCTGAGGCGATGGGCCCGCTTGTTGAAAAAGGCGCACAAGCTGGCTCTAGCCCTAGTGACGTCCTCAATCGGTGCGATTGCGTCGTGACTATGGTTTTCGGCCCTAAGGAGGTTGAGCAGGTGGTTCGCGCAGCGGACGGCTTCCTTTCTGCCGATTGCCAAGGCAAATATTGGATCGATATGACGACAAGCAGTCCCAAGTTAATGCGTGCCTTAGCAGACGATTTCGCTTCTAGGGGAGGGCATCCGATTGATGCGCCGGTAACAGGTTCTGTTGATGCGGCCATACGCGGTGACATGCCGATGTTTGTTGGCGGTAACGATGCCGATATTGAAGCTGTGAGACCTATAATTGAAGCAATGGGTCAGTTACGAAAAGTTGGTTCTTACGGTAATGGCTATGTCGCAAAATTGGTCAATAATCAGCTCTGGAAAATTCATGCCGCAGCAATTGGCGAGGCGATGGTAACCGCTAAGCTTGCGGGGCTTGATCCAGCCATTTGGTGGGATGTTATGAAGGGCGGAGCAGCTGATAGTTTTGTATTAAGCCATGATGTTCCTTCAATTTTTGCCGGTCATTATGATCCGTCTTTTCCTATTGCTCTTTGTCTTAAAGACCTTGGTCTTATCAAGGAGTTGATGGATGAAGTTGGTACCCGTAACGAATTGACCAGAGCGACCCATGACCGCTTTAAAGAAGCTGGAGAACGTTATGGGCTTGGCGCAGGAGAAATGACCGTATGCAAAATAATAGAGGACGATGCGGGAATAAATCTAAGGGTCTCTGGCGATTGGGTTAAGCCGTGGGAGGTAGTTCACCCTGATCATAAATAAGGACTTGAGTGCAGATCGACTCTTATTTCAATTAGAGATGTCCTGAACGTATAAAAATGAGATAGTAGTATTTGAGTGGGTTGAAACGGAAATTGAGAGTTCATTGTTGGTCTGAAAAACGCAGGCAGCGTGAAAAATTGAAATCTAAATAGTAAACATAGGGGGGAGTTAGCATGAAATTTTTTACAAAAAATGGTAAAGCTATGCCGAAGGCGATTGTTGATTTGGCCAAAGAAGCCAAATCGGGTGGGATGGACCGCCGCGAATTCCTGGCACTTGCCAGTGTGTTCGGCGCAACGACGGCAACTGCCTATGGCATGTTGGGTATGGCTTTGCCAACGCCGGCCCAAGCAGGAACACCAAAAAAGGGTGGTGTAATCAAAGTTGGCATGTTCGTTAAGGATCAAAAAGATCCTCGGACTTATGACTGGTCAGAAATGGCTAACGTTACACGTCAATTCCTTGAGCCACTCGTTAAATATACCCGCGAATTCACATTTAAAGGCACGTTGCTCGAAAGCTGGGATGTGAACGCAGACGCGACCGAATATACGCTTCATGTGCGTAAGGGCGTTACATGGAATAACGGTGACAAATTCGACGCCGAAGACGTCATGTTCAACCTCAATCGCTGGTGCGACAAGGCCGCTGAAGGCAATTCAATGGCAGGCCGTCTTGCCACGCTGATCGATCCAAATACGAAAAAGGCTCTGACAGGCGCCATCACCAAGGTGGATGATTACACAATCAAGCTTAAATTGCCGAAGCCCGACATCACGATCATTCCGGGCCTTGCGGATTATCCGGCGCTGGTCGTGCATCGCAATTTCGAAAAGGACGGCAAAGACATCGTCAAGCATCCGGTCGGCACTGGTGCGTTCGAACTCGTATCCTATGCTGTCGGATCAAAGGCGGTCTTGAAGCGCCGGACGAATGGCAAATGGTGGGGTGGCGAAGCACTGCTGGATGGCGTCGAATTCATTGATTACGGCACGGATATCTCGGCCATGGTCAGCGCCTTCGAAGCCAAGGAATTACACTGCAACTACAACACGGATTCCGGCTATGTCGCGATCATGGACAAAGCGGGCCTCGTGAAGTCCGAAGTTAAAACGGCCTCGACCATTGTGTGCCGTATGAACAACAGCCAGAAGCCTTACGACGATGTTCGCGTGCGTCAGGCCGTTCAGATGGCCGTCGATAATGCGGTGATCTTGAAGCTTGGCGTTGGTGGCCTCGGCACGGTTGCTGAAAACCACCATGTCGCACCAATCCATCCGGAGTATGCGGAGTTGCCGAAGAAGGCGCGCGACATCGAAGGCGCCAAAAAATTGATGGCTGCTGCCAGTAAGATGGATTTTGAGCACGAGCTAATCACCGTCGATGAGGAGCAATATAAGAACGCGGGCGACGCGATTGCGGCTCAGATGCGTGAGGCTGGTTTCAAGGTGAAGCGGACGGTGCTTCCAGGTTCGACGTTTTGGAATGACTGGACCAAATATCCGATGTCAATCACCAACTGGAACATGCGTCCGCTTGGCGTGCAGGTGCTGGCATTGGCCTATCGTTCGGGCGAAGCGTGGAATGAGTCAGCGTTCTCGAACAAAGAGTTTGATGACAAACTCAACAAGGCCCTCAGCGTGCCAGACGTTGCTGCGCGTAAGGTCATCATGAAGGATGTCGAAAAGATTCTTCAAGATTCTGGCACTCTGATCCAACCTTATTGGTTGTCTCTCTATAATCACTCAGTCAAGGCCGTCCAGAATTATGGAATGCACCAGACCTTCGAGACAGATTTCCACGACGTCTGGCTCGATGTTTGACCGAACCCCTTCGGTCGGAGGAGGGAGCTCTTGCGGGCTCCCTCTTTTTTTGGACAATCTGACTTATTCGATTACCTTTAGCCGAAGTCTTCTTATGTCGAAGGATCGGTGATGCTAGCATTCTTTCTTCGTCGCCTCGGGGTCATGGCAATGACGATGCTGTGCCTGACCTTTGTCGTGTTTTATCTAGTCAATTTGGAACCAAATTTAAGAAAACTGGCAATTAGCCAGACAGAAATGCACGCGTCGGACGAACATATTGAAAGCTGGCTCACGCGGAACGGATATCGCCGTTCATTTCTTGAGCGTTATGCCGCATGGATTGGGATATGGCCCAAAAAGCCTAATATTGATCCCGAAACTAGCAAGCAGGTTTCCCGATTTACCTATTGCGAAGAGCCGTCAGTGGTCGTTTATGCCGGCGTGATCGAGGGGGATTTCGGCTGCTCAACAAAATTCAAGACGAAAGTGGCAGATAAATTATTGCCTGCATTGCGTGCTACCGGACTCTTGATGTTTTGGGTGATGGTGACGATGGTACCGGTCGCGTTGTTCTTAGGCATTCTGTCCGGAATGCGCGAAGGGTCTAAATTGGATCGGTCCATCTCTGTAATTTCAATCGCAACAACATCGACACCGGAATATGTCTCGGGTGTTGTATTGACCATTATTTTCGGAACATGGCTCGGGTGGCTAAACGGATCCGCGGCATCCGCTACCGGTGACGGCATCACCTTTTACAATTTCACGTTACCCGTGATAACACCCGCTATCTATGGCATGGGTTATATTGCCCGGATGACGCGCGCTTCCATGGTTGAAGTGATGACGGCACAATATATCAGAACGGCCCGCCTTAAAGGCTTGGGCTTTTATGCCGTTGTTCTGAAGCACGCTTTGCGCAATGCACTGATTGCGCCATTTACTGTGATTATGCTGCAATTTCCGTGGCTGTTAACTGGCGTGGTTATTGTTGAAGTCATGTTCCGCTATCAAGGCTTTGGCCTCGCATTGGTCGAAGCGGCTGGCAACAATGATATTGATCTCATGTTGTCGTGTTCCTTGGTTTCCGTCTTGCTGGTGCTCGTAACACAACTGATTTCCGATGTTGGATACGCCTTCCTTAATCCCCGCATTCGGGTTCAATAGGAGTAGGGCAGATGGAATTTATGTCCCCCTTCTCCATTGTCCTTCGTGTTGTAATCCAATTTACCCCCGTCTGGATTGCGATGGCTGTTCTCTTGACGATCAGCCTTCTGTTCAAACGACGCCTTGGACTTTACGGGTTTATCATTGAAACCGGCAACGGCTTTGCCGGCGTGTCAATTCTTTCATTCTGGCTATTTACCGCGATTTTCGCGACCTACGTCGCTCCTTTTGATCCGCTCGGACAAATTGTGTCGATGAAGGACGCGTTACCGGGTGCAATCGAGTCAAATTCCGGTTTGCCCTATCTCTTGGGCGGGGACAAGCTCGCCCGCGACGTCTTCAGCCGCATGGTATTTGGCAGCAGAATTGTTTTGATCATCGCGCCTTTGGCTACTTTTCTTGCTTTGTCGGTTGGCATCATGCTGGGCTTGCCTGCTGGTTATTTCGGCAAACGCGTCGATGCGATTTTGTCCTTCCTAGCTAATCTGATCTTAGCCTTTCCGATCATTCTTCTCTTCTATCTGCTTGTCTCCCCCGGCATATTGGAAACGCCGATCCCCTATGCTTTGGCGGGCTTATTTTTTGTCTTTCCCATTGTGCTTCTCTTCACTTTGTTTTGGAGCGGCTATCGCGCGCATCCCAAACAATTAGCGTTGCGATTGGTGCTGACTTTGCTCGCTGGCGGATGGCTCTTTGCGACCTTTGTGTTTGATTCCGATCCCTTTCACATTCTCCGTGTAAGTCCGAGCACGCTTAATATTTTTGCAGCCGTTGCGCTTGCATCGGGTCCGGGGATCTTTCGTATCGTGCGCAGTCTCACGCTTGACATCAAGACGCGCGAATATGTGCAGGCGGCCCAAACCCGCGGCGAAACACCATGGTTCATCATGCTATGGGAAATCCTGCCGAACGCGCGTGGTCCGCTGATCGTAGATGCCTGTTTGCGAATTGGTTATACAACGATCCTTATTGGTGCCTTGGGGTATTTCGGTCTCGGCATGCCCCCTGAAAGTCCGGACTGGGGAACAGCGATCAAGGAATCAAGCCGCTTGATGCGTGCCTTTGTGCATCCGGCCTTGCCGCCTGCATTGGCGATGATGTCCTTTGTACTTGGCCTTAATCTGTTGGCGGATGCGCTTCGCGAACAATCGTTAAAGGATTAAGCCGCGCCATGGTTGAACCCATTCTCGACATCAGGAATTTGAGTATTTCGTTTTCAACGAGGGCTGTTGAAATTCCGGCGGTAATGGATTTTTCCTGTCAGGTGATGCCCGGCGAGGCGATGGGTCTTGTTGGCGAATCCGGTTGTGGTAAATCCACTGTAGCGCTAGCGATTTTACGCGATCTTGCGCGCATCGGCCGCATTACGTCCGGATCGATCCATTTCAATGGTCGCGACATGGCAAAGCTCTCTGAGCATGAGCTCAGACAGATCCGCGGCTCCGAAATCGCGATGGTTTATCAAGAGCCGATGGCCTCGTTGAACCCGACAATGAAAATCGGGCGGCAATTGACCGAAGTTCTGTTCATTCACGAAATGGTTACAAAAGAACAGGCCTATGCGCGTGCCTTGGATATGGTGAAGGCGGTGAAGCTGCCTGATCCTGAGCGCATTATGGGGTCTTACCCGCATCAATTGTCTGGTGGTCAGCAGCAACGCATCGTCATCGCGATGGCGCTCTTGGCCAAGCCGAAATTGCTGATCTTGGATGAGCCGACAACGGCATTGGATGTAACGGTCGAAGCGGGCATTGTGGAGCTTGTCAAAGAGCTTGGGAAAAAATTTGGCACATCGATGCTGTTCATTTCCCACAATCTCGGCTTGATCCTCGAAACATGCGATCGGGTTACTGTCATGTATTCGGGCGAAGCGGTTGAGTCAGGTCCCATCCGTGATGTTTTTGGGTCCGTGCGTCATCCTTATACACAAGGGCTTTTCCGCTCGATGCCGCTTTTAGGCACCAACCGAAATTCACGGCCGCTTATTCCAATTCCGGGACAATTGCCGTTGCCGCATGAGCGCCCTAAAGGCTGCCATTTTGGTCCGCGTTGCTCCCATTTTGTTGACGGTGTTTGCAATGTCAGCGCGGTTGCCATGCGGTCGATTGATGAGGCCCACACCCATCATAGCCGTTGCATGAGGGTGAGCGAGATCGATTGGCATGCACCACCTGAAGCTGCGACGCAGACCGGGGCTGCCGGCGCCGGCCCGGAATTGCTCAACGTCAAAGGCTTGAAAAAATATTATAAGGCAGCGGCAAGTGAATTGTTCGGCGGCCGTGAAGCGCGCACGGTGAAAGCCGTTGAAGAGGTAAGTTTTACGGCGCGCGAGGCTGAGACACTTGCGATCGTCGGTGAATCGGGATGCGGAAAATCAACCCTTGCCAAAGTGTTGCTGGGGCTTGAAACCGCAACAGAGGGAACTGCGCGTTACGATGAAACCGAAATTCAATCCGATCCGATTGAACGGCGGGATACGAAGCTGATTTCATCCATACAGATGATTTTCCAAAATCCGTTCGATACGTTGAATCCGAGTTATAGTGTCGGATCTCAAATCATTCGGACATTGGAGCGGTTTGGTATAGGGGCGTCGCGTGAAGAGCGCTCTGAGATGATGCTTAATCTGCTTGATCTCGTAAAACTGCCGCGCGCCTTTGCGACACGGATGCCGAGGCAATTATCGGGTGGGCAGAAACAGCGCATCGGCGTTGCGCGCGCTTTTGCCGGGCATCCGCGCATGATCATCGCGGATGAACCGATGTCGGCATTGGATGTTTCGGTTCAGGCCGCCATCACCGAATTGCTGACAACCATTCAGCGGCAATCCCGCACGACGATGGTCTTGATCAGTCACGACCTCTCTCTTGTCCGTTATATGGCCGACCGTATCATCGTCATGTATCTTGGTCATATCGTTGAGCAAGGCACAGCCGAGCAGATTTTTGCGCCGCCTTATCACCCTTATACCGAAGCCTTGTTGTCAGCTATCCCCTTGGCTGACTCGGCTGCGAAAAAACGCAAGATCGTTTTGGAGGGTGAAATTCCATCCGCGCTCTCCCCACCGTCAGGCTGCCCGTTTCAAACCCGCTGCCATATGAAATCCAAAGTCTCCGGATCGCTGTGCGAGCAGGTGGTGCCGCCTATGCGTGAATTGAAAGATGGGCACGCCATGAAATGCCATTTGCCGATAGAAATTCTCGATCAAATGACGCCCGTTATCAGCTGACACCGGCTGATCTTTACCGTTAAGAAAGTTTTGATTGGCGATGGAGAGTGGTACACCGTCCCCGAAATCGGTGACAATCCGGCGCACTTACGCCGCGCATAGCGGACTCTTTTCGGCGGAATTCATTGTGGTCTTGTCGAGCGCCTTGGTGCCGACAACCTTTATCGTTCATGCCATAGCGGCCGCGCGTTCACCCTTTTATTTCGGAATTTTAGGCTCGCTTTATTTCGTTGGCGTGTTTTTATCTTACATATTCGGCCCGTCTTTATTGGCCCGCTTGTCATTTAGTTGGATCGGGATCGTGGCCACGCCCTCGATCGTTTTGGGTTCGCTAACAGGTCTCATTGATGTACCCGAAGTTTGGCTTCTTGGTCGTCTATTGATCGGTTTCGGCAGTGGCCTGTTCTTTTTGATGACAGAAGCTTGGATTGGCGTTGCGACGTCCGGGCCAAGTAAAGTGCAAGCCTTGGCGCTGTATAGTGCGGTGATCTATGCGGCCTATGTCATCGCGCAAATTCTGCTCTTATTCGTGCCACCATCAACCGATGGTCCGATTGTGATCGCGTTGATCTGCGCCACCTGTGGAATTGTGGTCTTGGGAAGGATCAGAAAGCCGAATTCCGTGCCACCCAAGGTCGAAAGCCCGTATCATGGTGCGCGCCTGATCATTCAGCACGCCCCTGAGTCGATGTTTATGACTTTTGCGTCGGGGCTTCTCATCGGGGCCAATGGCGCTTTCGGGCCTGCCTATGCCGTTGCGATTGGTCTCCCTGCCGATCAGGTGTCGCTTTTTTTGCTGGCCAATATGATGGGTGCTTTGATCGCCCAACCCTTTCTCGGTCGTCTGGCCAATCGATATGGACCGCATCGTGTCTTAATCGGCATGTCGCTCTTAACTGTGACGACTTCCGTCATATTGTATCATGCCGGCATTTGGAGTTGGTCAACCGCTCTGGTCGCCTTATTATGGGGGGCAACGGGCTCGACGGGCTATGCTACAGGAGCAAGCATAGCCCATGCTGCAGATCATGGTCGCCATCCTGTTGAAGTAGCCCGCATTGCCCTCATATTGAATGGCGTTGGCGGCATTTTGGGGCCCCTCTTGGCTACATTATTTGTGAGAAAGTTGGATGCTGAGGGACTCTATATTTTTGTTATGATTGTTGCCCTTACGGTCATAATAGTGATGGCAATAAAGAAATCTTCTTCTGATTAGATTTTAATATAATTTATTTAAGTGACTCGTTTCTGAGAAAGCACGAGAGGAGAAGAAGGATTGGAGGTATATAGTTGTAATCGAAATTATACTTTACTTACTGAAAGACATTTTTAAATGACCTATCTCCACTGAAAGCACTTGCTTGATATGTGTATTTAGAATTGATTTATGTTACCATTTAAATCTTTACCCAAAAGACGCTGTATAGACC